>CAZUFO010000008.1:0-2621 GCA_964619615.1 uncultured Lutibacter sp.
CATCATTTTTGCCAAGGTAGATTTTCCTTGTCCGTTTTGACCAACAAAAGCAATTCTACTCTTTCTTTCAATCAATAAATCTACATTTTCGAGCACGTGTTTATCACCGTAACTTTTACTCAGATTTTTTGCTTCAACAACAATTTTACCTGGTTCTTTAGAAATTGCAAAACGAATATTCATTGCTGCATTATCCTCTTGATCTACTTCAATCAACTCTACTTTATCTAACTGCTTCATTAACGATTGCGCCATTGAGGCTTTACTTGCCTTCGCTTTAAATTTATTTATTAAATACTGTTTCTGTTTGATTTCTTTTTCTTGATTTTTCTGTGCTTGTAACTGCTTTTCTTTAATTTCTGCTCTTAATAATAAGAATTGAGAATATGGTTTTTTATAATCGTAAATCTTACCTAAAGAAATTTCAATAGTTCTATTGGTCACATTATCTAAGAACATCTTATCATGCGAAACTAACATCACAGCGCCAGTATAATTCTTCAAAAAACTTTCTAACCAAATAATCGATTCAATATCTAAGTGATTTGTAGGCTCATCTAACAATAAAATATCATTCTTTTGAAGTAACAATTTTGCCAATTCTATTCGCATACGCCATCCACCAGAAAAAGTATCGGTTAGTTTGTCAAAATCTTCTCTTTTAAAACCTAAACCTTGTAAAATTTTCTCTGTATCACCTTGATAATTATAACCACCTAACAACTCATATCGATGTGTTAAGTCTGTTAAATTTGTTATTAATTCGGTATAAGAATCACTTTCATAATCGGTACGCTCAACCAGTTCCACATTTACTTTTTCAAGTTCACGTTCAATTTCTTTAATTTCAATAAAAGCTTCATAAGCTTCTTCTAAAATGGTTCTGCCTTGTACAAATTCAATATCCTGACGTAAAAAACCAATCCTAACATCTTTTTCAAACGCCATAGTTCCTCCATCATATTCAATATCACCTGAAATAACTTTTAACAAAGTAGATTTTCCCGCACCGTTTTTACCAACAAGTCCTACTCTATTTCCTTTATTGAGTCTAAAAGTAATACCCGAGAATAAATTTTCACCACCAAAAGTGACTGTTATATTATGAATGTTTAGCATTAAATGTAATTATTGTTACTGGTTAGTTGATTTTAAAAATTTACTTTTGCAAAAGTAATCTATTTTTTGATGTTATGATCTTTAAAAAAGGAACGAAACTTTATAGTATTTTTAATAATAAATGCCCTAAATGTAATGAAGGTGATTTTTTTATTGAGAAAAATTTATTCAACATTAAAAATATGCTGAAATTGCATAAAACGTGTAGTCATTGTAATTTAAAATACTTGATGGAACCTTCATTTTTTTATGGTGCAATGTATGTGAATTATGGTATTACTGTTGCTTTATCGGTAATTACATTTGTTATTGCAACCGTACTTTTCAATTCAACTATGACACAAGGTTTTATTGCTTTGATTAGTGTTTTGGTTCTAACGGCAATACCTACAATTAGATTGTCTCGGATAATTTGGATTAATATGTTTGTGGAATATGATGAAGACTCTTCGACAGGCTCAGAGTGACATTGTAAGTTTATCAAATCTCGAAATATTTATTTCCTCTCTAAGTTCAACTCCATTTTCTAAATGATTATAAAGTTCTTTCGAAACCGTTGGAGCAATCATAACACCGCGAGTTCCTAAACCATTTAAAATAGCTAGTTGCGGCTTCTTCGGATGAACTCCAACTAAAGGTCTTCGGTCTTTTACCGTTGGTCGAATACCTGCAACATGTTCCACAATTCTATAAGGAACTTTAATAATTTTATCCAATTTACTTACTAGTTCTTCTTTGCCTTTTTCGGTTGGAATACTTGTTTTATCGTCCCAATTAAAAGTGGCACCCACTTTAAACAACTCATTTCCCATTGGCATTATAAAAACAGCAGATTTCAATACAAAATTAATTTCTAATTCTGGTGCATGAATGGTAATTAACTCACCTTTTGCTTCTTGCATTGGCAAATAATTAAAAAATGGGTTGTTTTTAATTCCAAACCCTTCACAGAAAACAATTCGAGATGCTTCAATGTTTTTATAAATTACTTCGGAAGTATTAAATTGAATTTGGTCATAATCAAACGAATCTATAATTAACAATTCATTTTTTTTTAAATAAATGCTGTAATCATTCAATAACGCATTTGTGTCAATTCTACCAGTCCCTGTAACTTTTCCATAGCCAAACTTAGCATCAATTCCATTAAAATGTTTTGTAATAATTTTAGGAATTAAATATTTTGAAAGCAACGGATGGTCGCATTTTGCAAACCAATTATTTTGCTCTTCAATAGAAGTAAATAATCTACAAACATCTATTTTATAGTTGTATATTGAATTTAATAACGCTTCCATTTCAGCATAAAAAGGAATGGCATTGGTTAATTGCTGCTCAGCATCCCAAACAGGTGTAAATCGCTTTAAAACAACAGGGTTGTACATTCCTCCAGCAACTTTAGAAGACTGCTGAGAATCGTTTTCAAAAACAACAAAAGATTTATTGTTTTTTTCTAATTGACGTGCAAATGCCAAACCAGCCAAACCTAAACCGACAATAAT
>CAZUFO010000008.1:2721-34561 GCA_964619615.1 uncultured Lutibacter sp.
TTTTGCGTTTAACAAATGGTCAAAAGAAATAGGATAGGCAGAGTTTTTTTGATTAAATACTTTCATATCATATAAATTCTGGCGTGCTCCTGGATACCAAACCCAAAACAACGCTAATTTTTCAGCAATATTTTCAACATCTGTTCTACCTTTTGTTTGAACATCTGGCGCAACTGGTGCAATTGCTAATAATCTATATTTCATTTCACCTTGACGCTTGTCTATATACCAAACTCCTTTAATTTTAAAGCCTTCTATATCACCAGGGTTAATTTCAGTTCTTGTAATAAACTCTTCAATATCAGCATTATTATCTTCATTAAATGCATCTATACCAGCATCTGTTGTATCTACACGAAATAATTTAGATTCAATTTCTGCTTTGGTTAACTTTGTTGTAAAATATGTATCATCATAAACTTCGGTAATATCATCATTCATAATCCCTTCTAACAAGGTAGAAAATAACGATTTTCTATTTTTAGAAGTACTATTATCGTGAATAGGGTAGTAAAGTGGCAAATTGATTCGCTGATTCAAATCAATGTATTCCCACACTACTTTAGACCACATCATATCTCTATCACCTACATATCCATAAGCCATTGGCTTGTCGTTATCCGCAGCTTCTTGCTCCGCAGTTTTAACACCAATTTCATTTGGAACCTTAGCATTTAATAAATTAGATTGTGCGTTTACGATATTGATCGTAAAAACGGTAATCAATACCAATATTAAATTCTTCCTATTCATCATCTATTTATTTTTGTTATTGTATCTCAATAGTTACTGGAGACGCATCTTTAATTCTTCCTTTATACCCAGGTGAACTTGATTTTACATCAAAAATACCTATAATATCTCCTATTCTCGCTTTATTAATAGCGGTTTGGGCTTGTGCATTCATTTTATTGCCTGTAACAGTTATTGTTGCTTGACCAGGTACTTTTATTTTAAAACTTTGAATGTTAAACTTCAAATCAAATAAGAAATCTGGCAATTCTACACGCACCGTTGTTTTGGCTAAACTAGACTTCGGCATTTTCACATAACCCGATTCTTTACGAACTGTTGCTGCTGGTTTTGGAATGTCTTTAATTCTATAAACTTTAGAACTAGACATTTGGCTGCCATCATCTAGGGTTGCAGAAACTGTAATTCTAATTTCTTTTCCTTTTCCAGGAACCAACATATATTTTCCAACACCATTTACTTTTCTAAGTCCACTAGCAGTTGCCTTAACTTTATTATCAGCAACACCTGGAACTGAAATTGTCATCGGATTTGGTAAACCACGATACACAACATTCATTTTATCAGCAGAAATAACAGCATCACTTGGCTTCGCAATTACTATATATTTTGTATCAATTACAATTGGAACTTCTTTTCCTCCTTGTGTGAAAATAAACTCTCCTTTAATTTCATTTTCACCAACATTACCAGCAGGAAAATCTAATGCTGCACCACCTCCTTGAAAACTAGAAGGGTCTAATTCCTTTCCATTTACAACTACTTTTGATGGTTTTAAACTTGCATCAACTCTACCTAATACAATTTGACCAGTTACATTTTCACCTGGAAAAAAAGATGGTTTTGATGGTAGAAAAATAGTGTTATATGTACTTGTACTAACACCTGCATCTCTTGTTAATTGAACTCCTAACATTTCGTTCAATACATTTCCTTCTGCTGAACGTATATCGGATTGCATCAATGTTAGTTTTGTAATAGACGCCACTGATGGGAATCCAACAAAACTATGTTCAATCCAATTTTTAGGTTGTGATACTCCATCTTTACTAGCAATATCATCTGTCTTAAAATGCTTAATTATTGATTGAGAAACCGTTGGGTACTCATCTCCTAAAACACGAACTAACCCATCTCTATATTCTGCAATAGCATCTAAAAACGCTTGTCCGTTTTCTGAAACTTTCCCTTTTTGATATAAAAACGAATTCAAAACTTCTGCTTTGTCCATCTTTTCATAGTTCTCTCTATCTTCTTCTGGTATATCAGTTAAAACGACCTGTTTTATCATCTCTATATGATCAAACAACTCTTGAGATAATGCTTTTATTTCAATTGCTTTTTTATTTTCATCCTTGAACTTTTCTGGTTGTTCAACTGCTTTTAAAGCAATGTCATCATATTTGAGGTTGTTTTTATCTAGTTGGGTAACATTAAATGTTGTTAAGCGTTCGTTTAAATACCCAAAAGCTGTTAAAACTTCCTTAGACATTTGCAATGCTAACATTGCAATAAATACTAAGTACATCAGATTAATCATCTTCTGCCTTGGTGATAGTGTTCCTCCTGCCATAATTAATTAGTTTTAGTGGTTAATAATATATAAAAAGACTAATTAATTTTTAGACATTGCAGATAACATTCCGCCATACACTCCATTTAATGAAGATAAGTTGGTTGCTAAAGACTCCATTTGCTCTTTAAGTTTACTTGCATTCTCAACAGATTCTACATTGATTTCTGCTTGACGTGAAGCGCTTTCTAGTTGCACTTGGTACAAACTATTTAAAGATTCCATTTGAGCAGCCGCTAAAGACATTTGCTCACTGTATCTATTTGTTGCAGCGATAGAATCTACTGCTGGTGCAATATTTTCTGCAGCTCCTTTAAAGTTTATGATACTATCTCCTAAACTTTTCATTAAACCTGCGTCTAATTTTGCTTCTTGCAACATATCATCTAATTTTTGAGATAACATCCCTTGTACATCTCCTTTTTCCTTGGCTTTTCCACCATCTAATTCTGGATATACTTTAGACCAATCTAAATCATCTTCAACAGGTTCAAATGCAGAAATTGCAAACACAATTGCTTCTACAATCATACCAACCATTAACATTTCATTTCCATAGGGCCAGTGAAGAATTTTAAATAACGCACCTAAGATTACGATTGATGCACCGAGGCCATAAGCCATATTAAATATTTTCTTTGTTGCTTTTGATTGTGCCATAACTATTTTTTATTTAAGAGTTTGAAATTGGTTAGTTAATAATTTTTTATGTTATAATTCTTGTTTTATTTCATTTTTGTACCAAGGTAATCATGTACCGTTCTGAAGCCAATATAACTTCTTGCAGAATCTGCATATTCGAAATCACGCGTACTTACTTCTAAGAAATAAGCGAGATCTTTCCATGATCCGCCACGAATAACTTTTCTATGATTATCTCTATCCATTACATTAGGATTCATTGTTGACTGAACATAATAAGAGGATTCATGGTACGCAGAGTTTGTCCATTCAGACACATTACCTGCCATATTATATAAACCATAATCATTTGCATTGTACGATTTTACTTCAACAGTATATAATGCACCATCAACAGCATAGTCGCCTCTACTTGGTTTAAAGTTCGCTAAGAAACAGCCTCTATCATTTGTTGTGTAAGGCCCACCCCAAGGGTAATTACCATAATTTAAACCCCCACGAGCTGCATATTCCCATTCTGCTTCAGAGGCTAATCTATAATCTGGTGCACGTGTTACATTTTTCTTAGATCTCAAGAAATTATTTTTCTTTTGAGTTCTCCAATTACAAAATGCATTTGCCTGTCTCCAATTAACTCCAACCACAGGATAATCTTGATATGCTTGATGGTAAAAATAATCTTGATGCATTGGATCGTTATAAGAATAATTATAATCTTTAATCCAAACGGTGGTGTCAGGATATATATTTAAAATGGTTTCTTTAATAAAATCAGCTCTTTTTCCTTTATTTTTTGCTGCGGCCTCCACATCTAACCAATAATATTTATATTGTAATTTATCGGTATCTAACAATCTACGACCATCAAAACTATTACTCAAACTAATATACATTGAGTCCATTACTTCTGTGTAATACTCATCAGGAAAACCTGCTGGATCCCAAATTAAATCTTCATCCCAATTTAATGCTCTACCCATTGTTGGTGAGTTAATATCACCCATACTACCATAAGTATTGTACATATATTTTTCATACGCTGTTTGACCTGTAGTGTCAACTCCTTTAAATTGATATGCTGCTAAAACTTGGTTTGGATCTGCTGGGTCGCCCGTTGACATTAAATCTGCTAACATTGCAAGTTCTGTACGTGCAACTGAATCTCTAACCCAATATACAAACTCTTTGTATTCGCTGTTAGATATTTCTGTTTCATCCATATAAAAAGGCTTAACAGTTACGGTTCTAGAAGGTGTGTTTAAAGCGCCTGCCATATCTTCGTCTTGCTTACCCATTGTAAATGAACCGCCAGGGATTAAAGTCATTCCGTACGGTTTTTCTGCAATCCATTTACTTTTCGACTTAACGCCTACTAACTCTCCTTTATCGTTGCTTCCACAACTTACAATAAATGCTGTTAGTAATATGTATATTGAAATTCTTCTCATAATCAAATGTATCTCTTTCTAAAATTCGCGTAAACCTAAATATTATTTTTATAATAGCAATTTAAAAACGCATCAAAATTATTTTTTAAATGACTTTTTTTAAAGTTTTATACCATCTATCTGGTATTTCTTGTTTATTGGCATTCAAATAATCTTGATATGTACATGGTATTAACGAATGTCTTTCATATTTATTATTATTCTTAAAATTAATTTCCATCCACCATCTACCACTCTTATCACTTTTATAGAAGCTTATAACCTCTTCTTCAATAGGAATCATAAATTTCTGATACGTTTCTTTTGTACCGTATGGATAATCGTTAGTTCTACAATTAACACCTTCAACAAAATACCAAATAGTTTGTGCTATTAACTGCGCGGTTTGAGTTTTATTGTCATGTTTATAATTATACTCATAGATTCCAAATGAAGAAACTTTATCGCTTATACCTGCATAACGTGCAATTGTACATAAATCTTCTCCATACAACCCGTTAGGGGTGGCATTATTATTTGCTGGAGCTTCACTATTTCTAACAACACTAATGTCTATAGAAACTATATCAGCATCACGAAGTACTGGCTCAACAATTTCTATATCTTTTGCCACATCGCCTAATCTGTAGGCATCAAAAAACAAATCGTTTACTAAATCAATTTCTTCTTGTGAATTGAAAAACGTTTGATATCCAATATTGCTAAAATTAAATAGGTTGTTTGGTTTTTCCATAACAATGGAACTCAAATATGACTGTGAAGAAATTCCATCTTGAATAGATCCAAAGTCAAATTTATTATCAACTGAAACTACATTAACTGTTTGTTCAAGCGTATCATACGCCCTGTAATTAGCATAGGTCAAATCTTGACCACCGCCAATAATTATTGGAATGATGTTTAATTTAATAAGGTCGGATAATAATTCTTTAAGAGCAAAATACGTATCATCAATGGTATTCCCTTGCTTTATAGTTCCTAAATCTGCAATTTTAGTAACCCAATTCCCAGGAAATAGTTGATATAATTCTTTGCGTATATTGGCAATTCCTTGGCCTGTCTCTTCGTTATCTACAGCAACTCTACCTTCTTCTACTGCTATAATTACAAGCCGAACACCTTCTAAATCTGGAATACCGTTTTGTTTTGTGTGGATATCAATAAAATGACCCATTGACTGATCTGATAACAACATAGTATGCGCTAGTACAGTATCATCAACTGGAAATAAATAATCAAAATTCATATTTATTTTAGTCATATTGGGGTTTAACAACTTTGCAAAAGTAACAAATTATTTCTTTTTTGCTGCTTTTTTCTTTGTCGCTTTCTTTTTAGCCTTCTTTTTGGGAGCCTTTTTTTCGATTATTCCTTTTACTTCTTCTAAAGTTAATTTCTCAGCATTTGTAGTTTTTGGCATTTCAATTTTTACTTTCCCTTGAAGAATATTAAAACGTCCCCATCTTGCTTTTTCTACTCGAATACCTTCTTCTTCCCAATTATGAATAACCTTATCGATGTCTTTTTGCTTTTTAACTTCAATTAACTCTACAATATTATCAAAGGTTAGGTTATCATAATCGTACTTTCTATTCACATTAATAAAAATATTGTTCCATTTAATAAAAGGACCAAACCTACCAACTCCTTTTTGCACCGGTAAATTTTCATATTCAGCAATTGGCGCGTCGGCTTCTCTTTTGGCTTCTATCAATTCAATTGCTCTCTCTAAATCAGCTTCCATTGGATTTTCTCCTTTTGGTAGCGAAACAAACATAGATCCAAACCTTACATAAGGCCCAAAACGTCCGTTAGAAATAATTACATCTTCCTTTTCATATTGACCAACAGTTTTTGGTAATAAAAATAAATCTAATGCATCTTCTAAAGTAATAGTTCCCAGCGTTTGATCTCCTTGTAAACTTGCGAATTGTTTATCTTCATCTTCTCTATCACCAATTTGAACCATTGGTCCAAATTTTCCTAATCGTACCAATATGGTTCTTCCTGTTTTTGGATGTTTTCCTAAAATCCGCTCGCCAGATTCTCTTTCTGCATTTGCAGAAACATCTTCAACTGTAGCATGAAAATTCTTATAAAATTCTTTAATCATTTCTATCCAATCTTCTTTTCCTTCAGCAATAGCATCAAAATCAGACTCCACTTTGGCTGTAAATCCGTAATCGAGAACATTCTCAAAATTTGTCACCAAAAAGTCAGTAACGATATTTCCAATATCTGTAGGAACCATTTTCCCTTTATCTGCTCCAACTTTTTCAGTTAAAATATTAGCATCTACAGTGTCATTTTCTAACTTCAACTGTGTGTATTTTCGTTCAACACCTTCTACGGTACCTTTCTCTACATAACCTCTGCGCTGAACTGTTGAAATAGTAGGTGCATAAGTTGATGGACGACCAATACCCAATTCTTCCAATCGTTTTACCAATGATGCTTCTGAATACCTATACGGTGGCTTAGAATAACGTTCGGTTGCAGTGATATAATTATTATGTAACAATTCGCCAACTGCTAGTTGAGGCAACATTCCTTCTTGTTCTTCTTCTTCATTATCAACTCCTTCTAAATACACTTTTAAGAAACCATCAAATGTAATTACCTCTCCTTTTGATGTTAAAATTTTATCGTTTTTAGAGTTTTCAATTCTCACATTGGTACGCTCTAATTGCGCATCACTCATTTGTGAAGCAATGGTTCTTTTCCAAATCAAACTATACAATCTATCTTGATCATAATCTACCGAAACTGTATGGCGATCCATATTTGTTGGCCTAACTGCTTCGTGAGCTTCTTGAGCACCTTTAGCTTTAGTTTTGAAATTTCTCGGAAAACTATACTGCTCACCATAAGATGAAGTAATCTCTGCTTGCGCAGCGCTTTTAGCATCATCAGATAAGTTTACACTATCCGTTCTCATATAAGTTATTAAACCTGCTTCATATAATTTTTGCGCAATCATCATTGTTTTAGCAACCGGAAAATATAATTTTCTTGACGCTTCTTGTTGTAATGTTGATGTTGTAAAAGGTGCGGCTGGTGTCTTTTTAGCTGGAGTTGTTTTTAGATCTTCCACAGAAAAATCTGCTTGAATACACGAATTCAAAAACGCTTCTGCTTCGTCTTTTGTATCGAAATTCTTTGGAAGTTTTGCTTTAAATTTTTTACCGCTTTTATTTATGAATTCTGCATCAACTCTGTAAGATGGTTTAGAATTAAAATTCTGAATCTCACGTTCTCGCTCAACAATTAAACGTACAGCAACAGATTGCACTCTACCTGCTGAAAGTCCGCCTTTTACTTTTCTCCACAAAACAGGCGATAATTCATAACCCACCAATCTATCTAAAACGCGCCTTGCTTGTTGCGCATTTACTAAATTGTAATTTATCTCTCTTGGATTTTCAACCGCATTTAAAATTGCTTTCTTAGTAATTTCATGAAAAACAATTCTTTTAGTATTTTCTGCTTTCAACTTCAGTTGTTCAGATAAGTGCCATGCAATAGCTTCTCCCTCTCTATCCTCATCACTAGCCAACCAAACAGTTTCCGCTTTTTTTGCTAAGTCTTTTAATTTCTTAACAACCGCTTTTTTATCAGTTGAAACAATGTATTTTGGTTTAAAATCACCATCAACATTAATCCCTAATTCTTTTGACGGTAGGTCTGCTATATGACCAAAACTTGATTCTACCTGAAAATCTTTTCCTAAAAATTTCTCAATGGTTTTTGCCTTTGCGGGCGACTCTACTATAACTAAATTCTTTGCCATAAATTTTTATCCTTTTAATAAATTACACCTATATATAATAGTGTAATTGCTGAATGCAAAAGTAGATAGTTTTTTTTAAAATCAAATTTTTTGTTGCAATAATTGATTTCACCCATAATTTTTGAGTTAAAATTTTCTGCCACTTTGTCACATTTTTAAGTTTTTGGTTGTACATTTGCAAACCAATTTTGTACTATGGCAAGTGAAAATGTAATTGAAGAAAAGAAGCAAGGTCAAGCACTTATTACCAATCAAATTGATGGTAATAAGAAAAAATTATTTATAGAAAGTTATGGCTGTCAAATGAATTTAAACGATAGCGAAATTGTAGCATCCATACTATCTGAACAAGGTTATAACACCACAACGCTTCTTGAGGATGCCGATTTGGTTTTGGTAAATACATGTTCTATTCGAGAAAAAGCAGAACAAACCATCCGTAAGCGTTTACAAAAATATAATGCCGTTAAAAAGATCAATCCAACCATGAAAGTTGGTGTGCTTGGATGCATGGCAGAACGCTTGAAAGAAAAGTTTTTAGAAGAGGAAAAAATTGTTGATTTGGTCGTTGGACCTGATGCATATCGCGATTTACCGAATTTACTTAAAGAAATTGACGCTGGAAGAGATGCCGTAAACGTAATTCTATCAAAAGATGAAACCTATGGAGATGTGTCTCCCGTTAGATTAAATTCTAACGGAGTATCAGCATTTGTATCTATTACAAGAGGTTGTGATAATATGTGTACTTTTTGTGTCGTTCCTTTTACAAGAGGTCGAGAACGCAGTCGTGACCCACAAAGTATTATTGCAGAAATTCAAGATTTAAAAGACAAAAATTATAAAGAGGTTACACTCTTAGGTCAGAATGTTGATAGTTTTTTATGGTATGGTGGTGGTTTGAAAAAAGATTATAAAAAAGCATCAGATATTGCGCAAGCAACTGCGGTTGATTTTTCTCAATTGCTAGATTTATGCGCTACTACATTTCCTAAAATGCGTTTTAGATTCTCAACTTCTAATCCGCAGGATATGGATTTAAGTGTGATTTATACGATGGAAAAACATCAAAATATTTGCAAATACATTCATTTACCTGTTCAAAGTGGAAGTTCTAAAGTGTTGAAAGCGATGAACCGTCAACATACAAGAGAAGAATATATGGGATTGATTGATTCAATCTTCAAAATTATTCCTGATATCTCTTTAAGTCAAGATATGATTACTGGTTTTTGTGGTGAAACCGAAGAAGATCATAAAGACACTTTGAGTTTAATGGAATATGTAAAATATGATTTCGGATTTATGTTTGCATATTCTGAAAGACCTGGAACTTTGGCAGCAAAGAAAATGCCAGACGATGTTCCGTTTGATGTCAAAAAAAGAAGGCTCACAGAAATAATTTCGTTACAACAAGAACACAGTCATTTTAGAACAAAATCCTTTGTTGGTAAAACTGTGGAAGTATTAATTGAAGGCACTTCAAAAAAATCTGAATTGCATTGGAAAGGTAGAAATTCGCAAAACACCGTGGTTGTGTTTCCAAAAGAACATTATAAAATTGGTGATTTTACAAACGTAAAAATAGACGATTGTACTTCTGCAACATTAATTGGAACAGCTGTTGAATATTCGAAAAATAATTAACTATGGAATCATTACAAGCCATTAAACAACGCTTCGGAATCTTAGGGAGTGATGTTCATTTGAATCGTGCATTATCTAAAGCCATTCGAGTTGCACCAACGGATATATCTGTTTTAGTCACTGGTGAAAGTGGTGTTGGTAAAGAAAGTATTCCACAAATAATTCATGCATTATCCCATAGAAAACATGCAAAATATATTGCGGTAAACTGTGGTGCAATTCCTGAAGGAACTATTGATAGTGAGTTATTCGGTCATGAAAAAGGGGCATTTACAGGTGCCACTACAACAAGAAACGGTTATTTTGAAGTTGCCGATGGCGGTACTATATTTTTAGATGAAGTAGGAGAATTGCCTTTAACAACACAAGTTAGATTATTACGTGTTATAGAAAATGGTGAATTTATAAAGGTAGGATCGAGCAAAGTTCAAAAAACCAACGTTAGAATTGTTGCCGCTACCAACTTAAAAATGATGGAAGCCATTGATAAAGGAAAGTTTAGGGAAGACTTATATTACCGATTAAGCACTATTGAAATCGACTTACCCCCTTTAAGAAATAGAAAAGATGATATTCATTTATTATTCCGAAAATTTGCTTCAGATTTTGCACAGAAATACAATATGCCAACCATTAGATTGACAGATGATGCTGTTAACCTTCTAACAAATTATAATTTTCCTGGAAACATTCGTCAGTTAAAAAATATTGCGGAACAAATCTCTGTTGTTGAAGAAGATAGAAATGTAGATTCTGTAAAACTATCGCAATATTTACCTCAGTTTAAACGCAATCTTCCATCAGTAATTGAAGATTCTAAATCGAAATCTGATTTTGCAAACGAACGAGAGATTATGTATAAGATTTTGTTTGATATGCGTAACGACATCAACGATTTAAAGAAGTTAACATTGGATTTATTACAAGATGGAAATGATGTTCAATTTAAAGAAAAAAATCAACATTTAATTGATAAAATAGCAAATAATCAAGAAGAAACTATACCAAAAGAACCGACCGTTGAAGTGGTGTATCCACAAGAAAATTATCAAGAAGAACCTACAACTTACGATTTTATTGAGACGATAGATGAAGATGAATCGTTATCATTACAAGACAAAGAATTTGAAATGATAAAAAAATCTCTTGAACGTAACAATGGAAAGCGTAAATTAGCGGCTCAAGAACTTGGAATTTCAGAAAGAACCTTATATCGTAAAATAAAACAATTCGATTTATAAACCTTATTTTAAAATATGAAAAACAAATTGCAATTAATTATTACTTCTCTAGTACTTTTATGTACTGTTAGTTGTGGTATTTATTCATTTGGTGGCGTAACTATAGATAGCAGAGTAAAATCTGTTCAGGTTGACTATTTTCCAAATAATGCCCGATTGGTTGAGCCAAGTTTAAGTCAAGCATTTACACTTTCATTACAAGATATTTTTATCAGCCAGACAAATTTAGATATGGTGAAAAGCGGTGGAGACATACACTTTGAAGGTGAAATTACTGGTTATAGAATAAATCCAATGACTGCAACAGCAGATCAAACAGCAGCGCAAAACAGGTTAACTATAACTGTAATGGCTCGTTACCATAATAAATACGAAGAAGATAAAGATTTTGAGCAAAGTTTTTCTTTTTTTTATGATTATGATGCAAATGCGCTATTAGTTGGTAGTGTTTTAGATGAAGCTTTTGAGGTTATATTTGAAAGAATTACACAAGATATTTTTAATGCTTCAGTGGCACAATGGTAAATGAAAATTCAAGATTTTACATATTTACTTAAAAATCCGCAGGAAATAAATGCAAAACAGACTGATGCATTAGAAGATGTTATTGGTGCTTTTCCATATTTCCAATCCGCAAGAGCGCTTTATTTAAAAGGACTAAAAAATCAAGATAGCTTTAGATATAATCAAACGTTAAAAACTACGGCTGCTTATACAACGGACAGAAGTATTTTATTTGATTTTATTACCGATGCTTTTTTTGATAACTCCTCAAACAAAACAAATTTTTCTGAACAACAAATTTTAGAGCCCAAAGAGGTTATTGATACTGAAACAATACAAGCGTTGCATCAAAAAATAACAGAAACACATACTGAGATAGAAGATAAAAACCCTACTGAAGTTTTAGAAATTGGGAAGCCATTAAATTTCAACAGCAACGAATCACATTCGTTTGGAGAATGGCTTCAATTAGGAGTTATTAAACCAATCAATAGAGAAAAAATAACAGACGAAAGAACTATCCAATTTGATTTAATTGATAAATTTATAGCATCAAATCCAAAAATAAAACCAGTTAAAAATACGGGCACAACTCTAACAACTAACGAACAGCCAACTACAGATTATAATAGCTTGATGACAGAGACACTTGCAAAGGTTTATTTAGAGCAAAAAAAGTATGAAAACGCCATAAAAGCTTATCGTATTTTAAGTTTGAAATATCCAGAAAAAAGTAGTTTCTTTGCAAACCAAATAAAAGCAATAAAATTATTAGATAAAAAATAAATTATGACGTATACACTATTTTTAGTATTAATTATGATTGTGGCAGTGCTACTCGTATTAATTATTATGGTACAAAACCCAAAAGGTGGAGGATTATCTTCTTCGTTTGGCGGAAGCGGAGCTCAATCAGTTGGTGGTGGAGTTCAAAGCACTACAAGTTTCTTAGACAAAAGTACTTGGGCATTAACAATTGCTTTATTAGCATTGATTTTATTATCAAACTTTGCAGTTCCAAATAGATCAAACATACAAACTGACACTACAATTCAAGAAACTATTGACAATAGAGACATTCAAGAATTACCTATTCAAGAAGAAGCGCCAGTTTTTACTGACACTATCGAGTAATATGTAGTTAACATTATTAAAAATGCCAACGTAAAATGACACGTTGGCATTTTTTTTTGCATAATGTCATTTAAACTGTTTTGGCATACTTTTGGAAAACAATAAAAAAGAATTAACAAACTAAAAATCATTTACAATGAGTAAAGTAACAATAAAACCATTAGCTGATAGAGTTTTAATAGAGCCTGCAGCAGCAGAAACTACTACTGCAAGCGGAATTATCATTCCAGATTCAGCAAAAGAAAAACCACAAAAAGGAACTGTAATTGCTGCTGGAAAAGGCACAAAAGATGATCCAATTACCGTAAAGGTTGGCGATACAGTTTTATATGGAAAATATGCTGGTACTGAATTATCAGTAGAAGGAAATGATTATTTAATAATGAGAGAAAGCGATATTTTCGCAATCGTTTAATATTGTTAAATCGTTGATTTGTTTATTCGTGTATATGTTCAAAATAGCACGATTATATAATTCAACAATTGAGTATAAATATAGCGTGAATTGTTTCAGCAAATAAAAAGCACTCTTAAACAGTTCAACAAATAAACAAAAACACAGAATAAGATGGCAAAAGATATAAAATTTGAGATAGAAGCTCGCGACGGATTAAAACGTGGCGTAGATGCATTGGCAAACGCAGTAAAAGTTACCTTAGGTCCAAAAGGGCGTAATGTTGTTATTGGAAAAGCATTTGGCGGTCCAGTTATAACTAAAGATGGTGTTACTGTTGCAAAAGAAATTGAATTAGAAGATCCATTAGAAAACATGGGCGCTCAAATGGTTAAAGAAGTCGCTTCTAAAACCAATGATTTAGCTGGTGACGGAACAACAACTGCAACCGTATTAGCACAAGCAATTGTTAAAGAAGGATTGAAAAATGTTGCTGCAGGTGCAAATCCAATGGATTTAAAAAGAGGAATTGACAAAGCAGTCGCTGCGATTGTTGAAGATTTACACAAGCAATCTAAAGAGGTTGGAAACAAATCTGAAATGATTAAACAAGTTGCGTCTATTTCTGCAAATAATGACGAAACTATTGGCGATTTAATTGCTGAAGCTTTCGGGAAAGTTGGAAAAGAAGGAGTAATTACTGTTGAAGAAGCTAAAGGAACAACAACTTATGTAGATATTGTTGAAGGGATGCAATTCGACAGAGGATATTTATCTCCTTATTTTGTAACTAACACTGAAAAAATGTTGGTTGATTTAGAAAATCCTTACATTTTATTATTCGAAAAGAAAATCTCTTCATTAAAAGATTTACTTCCAATATTAGAACCAGTTTCTCAAAGCGGAAAGCCTTTATTAATTATTGCTGAAGATGTTGAAGGTGAAGCCTTGGCAACCTTAGTAATGAATAAATTACGTGGTGCATTAAAAATTGCTGCTGTAAAAGCTCCAGGATTTGGAGATCGTAGAAAAGCAATGTTACAAGACATCGCAATTTTAACTGGCGGTACTGTAATTTCCGAAGAACTTGGACTTTCATTAGAAAAAACAACATTGGATATGCTTGGAACTGCTGAAAGAATTACTATAGACAAAGATAATACGACTGTTGTTAATGGCGCTGGAAGTGCAAAAGAAATCAAAGCAAGAGTTGGTCAGATAAAATCAAATATCGAAACGACTACTTCAGATTATGACAAAGAAAAGTTACAAGAACGCTTAGCAAAATTAGCTGGTGGTGTTGCAGTTTTATATGTTGGTGCTGCTTCTGAAGTTGAAATGAAAGAAAAGAAAGACCGTGTTGATGATGCTTTACACGCTACAAGAGCTGCAGTTGAAGAAGGTATAATTGCTGGTGGTGGAGTTGCTTTAGTGAGAACAAAAAGTGTTTTAGAAAAAATTACTACTAACAATCTTGATGAAGTTACTGGAATCAAAATTATTGACCGTGCAATTGAAGAACCATTACGCCAAATTGTTGAAAATACAGGGAAAGAAGGCTCGGTTGTGGTATCAAAAGTACTAGAAGGAAAAGGCGATTTTGGTTATAACGCAAAAACTGGTGAATATGTAAAAATGTTTAAAGCTGGAATTATTGATCCAACTAAAGTAACACGTATTGCATTAGAAAATGCAGCATCAGTCGCTGGAATGATTTTAACTACTGAATGTGCCTTAGTTGATATTAAAGAAGATGCGCCGGCAATGCCTCCAATGGGTGGCGGTGGAATGCCTGGAATGATGTAATGGCGAATCGCCATAGATAAATAAAGCAATATAAACTATACTATTTAGTTTGTGCAGATTAAAAAACCCGCCAGTTGGCGGGTTTTTTATTACTTAATTTCATCTCAATAATCATGTTTGTCATTATTAGTTATCAGTAGATTCTTTCTTTTCTACTAACGACATTTTACAAACCGGACATTTAACATCCTTATCCGCATAGGTTTTATCCCCTTCACATTCCATTGGGCAAAAATATTCAACTTTTGCTATCTCTTTCTTTTCACTTTTACAAGCAATTGTAGAAATTCCAACAAATGCTATTAATGCTACTATTAAAACTATTTTTTTCATTATTCTTTTATTTAATTATCGTGATTTTTAACAATTTCTAAGTCTTTGTATTTACAGCAAGCATGTAAATTATTATATGCTTCGATTGAACATTCAAACCCTTTCGAACTATGCCCTACTTCAGCAATGTTCTTTTTAATCGTTTTTACATTTGTTTTACGCTCATCAATAATTAAAGACAATTGATGTGTTTTAACATCCCAACTAGCATGTTTTACACCTTTGGTATTCAATGCTGCTATTTCAATTCTCTTTTTACACATCTCACAAACACCATCAACTTCAAACTGAGTTTTTGCATTTTTACTTTGTGAATTCATTGAAATTGACATCAACAAAACAGTAATAACTATAAATATTTTTTTCATGATTTTTTTTAATTAAAGTTTAAACCTTAAACCTGCATAATAATTTGCTCCATTTATTGGAGCGTACACTAATGTACTGTCAAAATATTGACTAAAAGGGTTTTCTGCTGATATAATTGGATCACTCTGTGTTGATTCAGTTATATTTTCACCACCCAAATAGATTTCAAATTTAGGAGAAAAAACCTTCGTAACCTGCATATTTAACAAATTTGTTTTCTTTGAATACTCAGGCCTTTGGTATTCTATAGGATTAGACATTGTATAAGGGAATCGCTGCCTCCCAACCAAATTATAAGTTGCATCAAACATCCAATAACTATTATTTGCTTCATGAGTTTTTACATTAACATTGGCAAAAAAACGATGTTTTGGCACTAAAGGTTTTTCTTTAGTCCCTGAAGAGTAATCTGTTTTAATATCATAATATTTATAGGACAAACGTAAATCAACATGTTCAAAAAGATTATAGTTCACTTCGGTTTGAAAACTATTAGCAATACTTTTTCCTTCTAAGTTATAAAAAGAAACTTCTTGAGGGTTTTCCCAATCTACAACAACTTGATTAGTAAAATCTGTTCTGTAAAAGTCTGCCAATATATCTCCTTTTTTTTCAAATAAATTAAATCCTTGTAAAAAACTAACTCCGTAATTCCATGCAGTTTCAGGTTCTAATCCATAAATTTTTCCTCCAGAATCTACAAGGTTAATTACTCTATTTGATGCAAATAATTGTTGATTTTCAGCAAAAATATTTGCACTCCGCTTCCCTCTACCAAATGAGGCTCTAAAAACACCTTTCTCCCAAGGCGCATATCTTAAATGAAACCTAGGTGTTATAAAAAAGCCTAATTTATTGTGTTGATCGGCTCTTATACCTGCAACAAAACTTAAATTATCTAAATTATCATAAGAATACTCAAAAAAGGTACCAATAGAATTTTCATTTCTACTATAATCTGTAAGGTTAACTTTCTCTTTGTATTTATCATAAGTAAAAGTCAATCCGGTTTTAAATTTATTTCGCGTATCTCCAATTATAGAATTGAAAATAAAACTAGAATAAACACTCTCTTGATCTATATTATAAGTTCTTAAACCATAATATGAATCTTGATTATGTTTACTATATGCTGTTTGAAAACCAAAACTCTGATATGGAGTTTTTGGAAAGACATACCCTACTTTTAAAGCCGTATCAAACCTGTTCGTGTTAATTTCACTTCCCCAAGAATTAGTTGTCATTTTATCTGTATCTGGGTTGAAATCAACTTCACCAGCTTGTTTTTTATCATCTAAATATCTTAAATTTAAAAAACCAATCCAACCAGTATTTACATTTTGATATTGCCATCTGTTCATAAAGTTGATTTGATTCCCAATAGGCATATCTAAAAAATTATCATTATTATCATCATTCTTTTTAGAACGATCATTTGCATGAATATACAATCCTGTGCTCCATTTATCTGATAGTTTATGATTGACGTGTGTATTTAATTCCAGTCTCCCGTTATTAGCGCCATATATATTTACAAATAACTTATCATCTGTTAACGGCTTCACCAATTCTGCATTAATTTGTCCCGCAATACTTTCATAACCATTTACTACACTTCCTGCACCTTTTGTAATTTGAATACTTTCTATCCAAGTACCTGGAGTGAAAGTTAACCCATAAGCTTGTGAAGCACCTCTCACTGATGGAATGTTTTCTTGAGCAATTAATATATATGGGCTATTTAATCCTAACATTTGAATTTGTTTTGTACCAGTTATTGCATCAGAAAAATTAACATCTATTGATGGATTCGTCTCAAAACTTTCTGACAAATTGCAACAAGCAGCTTTCAACAATTCATCTGAAGAAATTATTGAAACATTGGCTGTTGTCAAATATGAAATAGATGTGGTTGTTTTTCGAGTTTTGATTTCAACTTCGTCTAATTCACTTTCGTCTTTTAAAATATGGTGTATCTCATCCTTATTTGAATTTACAATAATTGTATCGGTCTTAAACCCTACAAAACTCATTACCAGTTTCTTATATTCTGGTTTGTAACTAATTGTAAACCACCCTTTATCGTTAGTTGTTGTTCCAACAGTTGTACCTAACCAAAAAACAGTTGCTCCTGGCAAACCTCTCATTTGACCATTTTCTTTTACCATTGCCATTCCTTTCAATGTTTCTTGTCCCATTGAGAATAAAGGAATTAACATTATGATTACTAATATGATTCTAATTTTCATTTTTTTAATTTTTAAATAAACATTTGTTTTGCAAACTAATCTGCACTGCACAACTATCGTGTTGATGTGCAGCTATTTGTTTAATTAAAAATCAAATTCTAAAACTTTCGAAAAGAACAACCCTATCTTTTTTAGGTTGAAGTAAAAATGTATCGTTAAAAAATACAGCCTTTTTATTTAGTTCTAAAAGCCTGTTTTGATACGATACTATAAATGAAGTAACAAAAAATACTTTTTGTAGTGCTGATTTTTCTAAAGCAAAATATTCAACAGGTTCGCCCTGTATTTCATTTTTAACATCTTTACAATGCATATTATTGATACTGACACAACACGCCTCTTCTTCATTATCTAAAACCAAATCTTTATGATTAGGTTCCATTTCACATCCTTCTGATTCAGAAAAAATTGCGACATCAACTAATTTTTCACCGCAATAATGACTCTCTACGGTAAAAGAAAAAGTAGAAAAAAGGACTACAAGAGAAAGTAGTACAGAAAATAATTTATGAAGGTATTGTTTCATATCAACTACAAAGTTACATTATCAGAATAAAATACTGCAAATAAAAAGTTAAATTATTTGTCAAGTACCCTTTGATAATAAAATGCAGGCAAAAGAACCAAAAGCAAGATTGGATGTATTAAGATTCTTCTAATATAAAAACCAGACAAATGCCCATTAGAAAATTCCATTTTTAAGTGAAAAAAATAGAAAAATGATAATATGAAAAATGCCGCCAAATAAAACTTAATTGCAAAGAGAACACTGTCTTTTTTCAAGAAAATAGTATAAATTATTGCAATTGAAATAATAGTGTTTAGTGTAAACCTCATTCCTAAATTTAAAAACAATCTACACATATTAAATTCTGGGAAATCACCAATTAAATAACCTCCTTCAAAGTATTTTATAAACGGGTCGTAAAATGTTCTTACGCCATAAGAACGCACTAAAACTAACAAGACAATTAGAAACCCTGAAATAATTAATCGGTATCTTTTTTTCATACCTTTTTATTAATATTAGCAAATTTTCGCACCCAAATTACCCAAAGAATAAAAACCATTCCGTAAATAATTAGCGGAAATATTAATTTATGCAATATGGCTTGATATTCTGGAAAATGATAAATAGCCAACGCCAAAAAAACAATCCTTAAAATATTAGTTATATAAATCAATATCACACCAAATAAACCAAAAACTAGCGTTGCTTTTAATTTACCAGAAAAAGCAATAATGAATGATAAAAACAAGATAATAACACTCACACTAGAGCAGCCTTCAACAATTCTAACCACATAACTTTCATTCACCATAAACATATATGAAAGTTCATTAAAGTTTTGATCTGTATAAACATTGTAACCAAACAATTCTGTTACATACTCGGAATGCTGAGTAACCATTTTGGTAATTGGCGCACAAGCGAACACTCCTTCAGTAACTTGGGAAGCATTTAAATATAAAGAATACAGTAGTGTAAGTGAAAAATACACCGCGAAAAACTTAACCAAAAATAGTATGACTGCTTTATTTTTTTTCAATAGAAAGTACTTAAATTTGTCCAAATTTAATCAATCATATGGGAACTGACTTCTTAAAAAAAAATATTATATCAATTATAGAAAATTCATCACCCAACGAACATAAACTACAATCTATCTGTGATTTTTTAAAACAAGAAATTTCTTATTATGATTGGGTTGGTTTTTACTTTAAAAACGGAACAAAAGAAGAATTAAAACTAGCTCAGTTTGCTGGCGAACCAACTGAACACACTATTATCCCGTTCGGAAAGGGGATTTGTGGTCAAGTGGCTTTAAGTAACAAAAACTTTGTGGTGCAAGATGTAAATGAACAAGACAATTACATTTCTTGCGGTTGGAAAATAAAATCTGAAATTGTCATTCCTATTTTCAAAAATGAAGAAAATATTGGTCAAATTGATATTGATTCACATACTAAAAAACCATTTTCAAAAAAAGACGAAGAACTTTTAGAATTTGTTTGTGAACAAGTAGCCAAAATTGTTTAAAATTAGTTTCTTAAATCTCCTTTTTTAGCGTGTAAAACCTCTTCGATTTTAGTATTTTTGCGTGATAACAACAACACACAAAATGAGCACAACTAAAACAGCAAAAACAGCATTAATTTCGGTATTTCACAAAGACGGATTAGGTTCTATTGTACAAAAATTAAACGAATTAAATATAACTATTTACTCTACAGGCGGAACAGAAACTTTTATTAAAGAACTCGGAATTGAAGTGATTCCTGTTGAAGATTTAACCTCTTACCCATCAATTTTAGGCGGAAGGGTTAAAACATTACACCCAAAAGTGTTTGGTGGCATTTTAACAAGGAGAGACAACGAAAGTGATGTGCAGCAAATTGCTGAATTTGAAATTCTTGAAATTGACATTGTAATTGTTGATTTATACCCGTTTGAAAAAACCGTTGCAAGTGGTGCGCCTGAACAAGATATTATCGAAAAAATTGATATTGGTGGAATTTCATTAATTAGAGCTGCTGCTAAAAACTTTAAAGATGTAATTTGTGTTTCATCTGTTGATGATTATACAGAGTTTTTACAACTAATTTCTGATGGAAATGGAACTACAACATTGGCAGACAGAAAACGATTTGCTGCAAAAACATTCAATACTTCATCACATTACGACAGTGCTATTTTTAATTATTTCAATAGCAATCATGAAATTGCTTCACTAAAAATAAGCGAGCCAAATGGGCAAATTTTACGTTACGGAGAAAACCCGCATCAAAAAGGGTTTTTCTTCGGCGATTTAGATAAAATATTTGATAAATTACACGGAAAAGAATTATCCTACAATAATTTATTAGATGTTGATGCAGCTGTTAATTTAATGTCAGAATTTAAAAATGAGGCGCCAACATTTGCAATCTTAAAACATAACAACGCATGTGGGTTAGCGCAAAGAAAAACTATCCATCAGGCATATATTGATGCGCTTGCAGGTGACCCAACATCAGCATTTGGCGGAATTTTAATTTCCAATGTTCAAATTGATGCTAAAACAGCAACCGAAATACATACATTATTTTGCGAAGTTGTAATTGCACCTTCTTTTTCTGAGGAAGCGTTAGAAATATTAAAAGGCAAAAAGCACAGAAGAATTCTTTTACAAAAAAATATTGAATTACCTAAATCAACCGCTAGAACCTGTTTAAACGGAATGTTAGTACAAGACAAAAATTCAAAAACTGATGCTTTGGAAGATTTAACTTATGTAACTAATAATAAACCCTCAGAATTAGAGATAGCAGATTTACTGTTTGCTTCCAAACTATGTAAACATACAAAATCTAACACCATCGTTTTTGTTAAAAACAGCCAATTGTACGCAAGCGGAACAGGTCAAACAAGCCGTGTTGACGCATTAAATCAAGCAATTGAAAAAGCCAACCATTTTGGATTTGACTTAAAAGGTGCAGTAATGGCAAGTGATGCTTTCTTCCCTTTTCCTGATTGTGTAGAGATTGCAGATAAAGTTGGAATAACAGCAGTAATACAACCTGGAGGCTCTATTAAAGATCAATTATCTATTGATTATTGCAACGAAAATAATTTAGCTATGGTAATGACTGGAACTCGTCATTTTAAACATTAAATTTATTATATTTGTAAAATAACTCCAAACACATTACTATAAATATGAGTTTTTTCGACTTCATGACTGAAGACATCGCTATTGATTTAGGGACTGCAAACACACTAATCATCCATGATGGAAAAGTAATTGTTGACGAACCTTCAATTGTTGCAAGAGATCGCACTACAGGTAAAATTATTGCCACTGGCACCCAAGCAAGTTTAATGCAAGGTAAAACGCATGAAAACATAAAAACAATTAGACCATTAAAAGATGGAGTAATTGCCGATTTCGAAGCCTCTGAGCAAATGATAAAGGAGTTTATCAGAAACATTCCAACCATAAAAAAGAAATTTTGGACACCATCTTTGCGCATGGTAATTTGTATTCCTTCTGGAATTACAGAAGTAGAAAAACGTGCAGTACGTGATTCGGCAGAGCACATGAACGCAAAAGAAATTTATTTGATTCATGAACCAATGGCAGCTGCAATAGGTATCGGCATAGATATTATGCAACCAAAAGGCAATATGATTATTGATATTGGTGGCGGTACTACAGAAATTGCTGTTATTGCTTTAGGCGGTATTATTTGTGATAAATCTGTGAAAGTTGCTGGAGATGTATTTACAAATGACATTGCTTATTATATGCGTACTCAACATAATTTATATGTTGGTGAACGTACTGCAGAAAACATTAAAATTACTATTGGTTCTGCTACTGAAAATTTAGAAACGCCTCCAGAAGATATGTTAGTTCAAGGGCGAGATTTATTAAGCGGAAAACCCAAACAGGTTCAAGTTTCTTTTAGAGAAATTGCTAAAGCATTAGACAAATCTATTTTAAGAATTGAAGATGCAGTTATGGAAACATTGTCGCAAACACCTCCAGAATTAGCAGCAGATATTTATAATACGGGTATTTATTTAGCCGGTGGAGGATCTATGTTAAGAGGTTTAGATAAACGCCTTTCTCGCAAAACTGACTTACCTGTTTATGTAGCAGAAGATCCATTAAGAGCTGTTGTAAGAGGCACTGGAATTACATTAAAAGATCTTGAAAGGTACGCAGCTGTTCTTATGAAATAGTTTAATTTTTCTTTTACTTATGCAGCAAATATTCAAATTCATTATAAAATATAGGTATTTTTTACTTTTTATATTTTTAGAATTTATTGCGTTATTTTTCACAATTCAAAGCCATTCATATCACAAAAGTAAATTTGTAAACTCGGCGAATAGTATTACTGGCGGATTTTACAAAAAGATGAATTCCGCAAATGAATTTTTTAATTTAAAGAATGAAAACATTCTTCTTACTGAAGAAAATACACACCTGAAAAATCTTTTATCTTTAACTCCAAATGATAATGTTTTAGAACAATCATTAGTTATTGATACGACACACTATTATCAAAAATTTAATTATTCAATAGCCAAAATAATCAATAATAGCTACACCAAACGCAACAACTATTTAACCATTAACAAAGGAACAAAACATGGTGTTTCTTCAGAAATGGGCGTTGTAAATAGCAAAGGAATTATTGGAGTAACAAACAACGTATCAAAACACAACACTACAGTTATTTCGATATTAAATAAGTACTCGCAAATAAATGTAAAGTTAAAAAACAATAATCATTTTGGAACACTTGCTTGGGATGGAAAAGATTATAAAACAATTCAACTTTTAGATTTACCAAGGCAAACTCAACTAAAAGTTGGAGATACCATAATTACCGGCGGTAAATCTACCATCTTTCCAGAAGGAATATTAGTTGGTACTATTAAGGATTTTAAAATTAGCAATAATGTATTTCAATATATTAACATTTCGTTATTTAATGATATGAGTTCATTAAGCAATGTAAATATAATAACGAATCTTGAAAAAGAGGAAATCAAAAAACTAGAAGCAGCAAATAATGAATAATGTTTTTCAAAATACGGGCTGGTTTTTAATACTTGTTTTAACGCAAGTACTGATTTTCAACAACATAAACTTATTCGGCTATACCAACCCGTATATTTATATTGCATTTGTTTTTTATTATCCACTTCAAAAAGAAAAAGGAACTTTTCTTTTTTTAAGCTTTTTATTAGGACTATGTATTGATTTCTTCTCAAATTCTGGCGGAATAAATGCTGCTGCAACACTATTTATTGCCTATATTAGACTCCCTCTTTTATCTTCAATAATGAGAAAGTATGATTTTGACTATCAGTTATTTAATCTTCGATCCATTTCTTTTGGTAAAGCTTTTTCATTTATTACATTACTTACTTTAATACATCACTTCATTCTTTTTAGTTTAGGCTATTTTAGTTTTAATGACTTTGGAAGTATTATTAGCAAAACCTTTACTACATCAATTCTTTCAATTTCACTTATTTTAATAGGTATTATTTTATTTACTAAAAAGAAATAAAATGAGGAAAGGGCGTTTACTTTACATTGTAATTATTAGTGTAGGAATCCTTTTTATCGGACGTTTATTTTATTTGCAATTACTCGATAATAAATATCTAATATCACCGCTAAATAATGCGTCTATCAAAAGGGTTTATGATTACCCTGAACGCGGTTATATTTTCGACCGAAATGGAGAGATTTTGGTTGCTAACGAACAATCTTACGATATTATGGTAATACCAAGAGAAGTAAAACCTCTTGACACATTAGAGTTTTGCCGTTTACTAAAAATAGATAAAGACTATTTTATAAAACGACTTAATAAGGCGAAAAAGTACTCTCCTAGATTACCATCTGTATTTATCGGGCAAGTTTCAAAAGAAGATTATGCACCTTTACAAGAAAAATTATTCAAATTTAAAGGGTTTTATATTCAGAAGAGATCAATCAGAAAATACCCCTTAAGAACCGCCGCAAATGTTGTAGGCTATTTAAGCGAAGTAAATGAAAAAAAATTAAAAACCAGCAACTATTATCAACAAGGAGAATTAATTGGACATCTTGGAGTCGAAAAAACATACGAGCCTTTTTTAAGGGGAATTAAAGGCGTAAAAAGGATTCAAAAAGATAGATTCAATAAAGAAATAGGCTCCTATAAAGAAGGTGCTTTCGACACCCTTGCTTCCCCTGGAAATGACATAACATTAACTTTAGATGCCATTCTGCAACAATATGGTGATCGCTTAATGGCAAACAAACGTGGTGGTATTGTTGCTATTGAACCTGCAACCGGCGAAATATTAGCCTTGGTAAGCGCACCAACATACGACCCAAATAGAATGGTTGGTAGAATCCGTTCTAAAAATTCTGTGTTATTATTTGGCGACACTATTGGAAAACCAATGTATGATCGAGGTTTACAAGCGCAATATCCACCAGGATCACCATTTAAAATTATTACGGCCCTTATTGGTTTACAAGAAGGTATTATTGATGTAAACACAACATTTACATGTCATAACGGTTATAAATATGGCCGTGGCAGCTTTATGGGATGCCATAAACATGCAAGTAAAGTGCAACTTAATTTTGGCATTTATACTTCATGCAATGCCTATTTTGCAAATACGTACCGTAGAATTATTGAAAAATTTGATACACCACATGAAGGTATGAATAATTGGAGTAAACATGTTAAAAGCTTTGGATTGGGTAATTTTTTAGGATATGACTTGCCAGTTGGTCAAAAGGGATTGATTCCTGATGCTACTTATTACGATAAATGGTATCCTGCAAAAAACTGGACTGCAACATACACGCTATCAAACGCTATTGGCCAAGGAGAAGTTAATACAACACCTATACAACTAGCAAATATGACCGCTGCAATTGCAAATAGAGGTTATTATTACACACCACATATTGTAAAACATATTGATGGTGAAACTTTAGATGCAAAATTTACAACAAAGCATATTACAACTATTGACAAAAAACATTTTGAGCCTATAATTGAAGGTTTGTTTGATGTATTTGAACAACCAAACGGAACTGCACATAGATCTAGAGTCGAAGGTATTGATATTTGTGGGAAAACAGGAACTGCTGAAAATTTTACGAAGATTAATGGAAAGAGAGTTCAATTAACAGACCATTCAATTTTTATTGCATTTGCGCCAAAAGACAATCCGAAAATTGCCATTGCAGTTTTTGTCGAAAATGGATATTGGGGTTCTAGATGGGCTGTACCTATTGCTACTTTAATGATTGAAAAATATTTAAAAGGAGAAATTAGCAGAAAGAATATTGAAGATAAAATATTAAATGGAAGTCTTCAAGAAGAGTATGACAAACAAATAAACGACCCAAACTACCGTGCAGAGGGAAAAAAATAACATCATTGATGGAGTCGATTTTTGGCTCGTTTTACTATTTATTCTTTTAGTTTTTATTGGATGGATAAATATTTATGCGGCATCAACTTCTGAACTACATTATGATATTTTTGATTTCAATGCTCGCTACGGCAAACAACTTATTTGGATTGGCTTATCGATACCTTTAATAATTATCGTTTTATTTATTGAAACTAGATTTTACGAACGTTTTTCCTCGCTATTTTATTTAGCAGCTATCCTTTCATTAATCGGTCTTTTTATCTTTGGAAAAAATATAAACGGGGCAAAATCTTGGTATGCGTTTGGTAGTTTTACTATTCAACCAACTGAATTTGCCAAAGCATTCACCGCACTCGCTATCGCAAAATTATTAAGTGACAAATCTTTTACGTTCCGACCGTTTAAGAATCATGTAAAAGCATTTTTTATCATTTTTTTACCAGCATTTTTTATAACATTACAACCCGATCCAGGATCCGCTTTAGTTTATTTAGCATTTCTATTTGTGTTTTATCGCGAAGGGCTTCCAATATATTATTTTGTTTTAGGAATATTAGCAATCATTTTGTTTTTATTAACTCTAAAATTTGGGAGCTACGCATCAATTCCAATAATGATATTTCTCGTTTTAGGAATATTTACAGCATTTATAACTTATTTATCAGCCTATAAAACAACTTTTTTAAAAAGAAATTGGATACAACTTACATTATTTATTTTTCTCTCGTGCACCTATATTTTTAGTGTCAACTTAATTTTTAATAAAGTATTTGAACAACGCCATAGAGATCGATTCAATATTGTATTAGGAAAAACTGTTGATACACAAAAAATAGGATATAACACAGATCAATCAATTAAAACAATTGCTTCTGGCGGTTTTTTCGGAAAAGGTTATTTAGAAGGTGATAGAACTCAAGGTAAATTTGTTCCTGAGCAAGACACCGATTATATTTTTAGCACTGTTGGCGAAGAATGGGGGTTTTTAGGAAGCACCGTTGTTATCATTTTATTCATAACATTTATGTTGCGAATAATTCGTGTTGCCGAACGACAAAAATCAACCTTTAGCCGAGTATATGGCTATAGTATTGCTGCTATTTTCTTCTTCCATTTTATGGTGAACATAGGAATGGTAATAGGACTTTTACCAACTATCGGAATTCCACTACCATTTTTTAGTTATGGAGGCTCATCATTATGGGGCTTTACACTACTCTTATTTATTTTTATTCGTCTTGATGCGAATCGATCTTATGAGTGGTAATAGGAATTTTTCAACAAAAAAACCGTTCTATTTCTAGAACGGTTCTATACTATATTTTATAAAATCTTAAAAATTATAACGTAGCAACTTGCTTTGTTAATTTAGATTTTAAGTTTCCTGCTTTATTCTTATGAATAACATTGTTCTTCGCTAACTTATCTAACATAGCAGCAACTTTAGGCAATAATGCTTCTGCCTCTTTTTTATCTGTTGTAGCACGTAAATCTCTAACTGCATTACGTGTAGTTTTGTGTTGATACTTATTTCTCAACTGCTTAACTCTGTTGCTTCTTATTCTCTTAAGTGCTGACTTGTGATTTGCCATTTTATTATTTGTTTTAAAAACTTGTAGTCCGTAGGGGAATCGAACCCCTGTTACATGGATGAAAACCATGCGTCCTAACCCCTAGACGAACGGACCATTATATTTCTTTGCCTTAGCGGATGCAAAAATACAACTATTTTTAACTTCGCAAAACTTTTTTTAAACTATTTTAATATGCTTTTGCAAAAAGAACTCTTTTAGTTGAATTACTTCCAGAAAAGACACATTTTCCATCTTCCTTTTTTGCGTCATTTGGCATGCAACGAATGGTTGCTTTAGTTAATTCTTTAATTTTCTCTTCCGTTTCAACGGTACCATCCCAATGGGCAGAAATAAAGCCTCCTTTAGACGCTAAAACTTCTTTAAACTCATCAAATGAATTTACTTCAGTAATATGATTATTTCTATAACTTAATGCTTTATCAAATAAACTTTTCTGAATCTCTTCCAATGTGTTTTCAACAAAAGAAATAGTATCATCAATAGCAATTGTTTGTTTTTCAGAAGTATCTCTTCTTGCAATTTCCAACGTACCGTTTTCAAGATCTCGCGGGCCCATTGCAATTCTTAAAGGAACTCCTTTCAACTCATACTCTGCAAATTTCCAACCTGGTTTATAGGTTGTTCTTTTATCATATTTAAATGAAATTCCTTTTTCACGAAAAGCCTTCGTTAATTCTTCAACTTTTTCTGAAATAGCATCTAGCTGTTCATCGTTTCTATGAATAGGAACTATTACCACTTGTATTGGCGCTAAATTAGGCGGTAAAACCAATCCTTTATCATCCGAATGCGTCATAACCAATGCTCCCATCAATCGTGTTGAAACACCCCAAGAGGTTGCCCAAACATACTCTCTTTTTCCTTCTTTTGAAGTAAATTTAACATCAAATGCTTTTGCGAAGTTTTGTCCTAAAAAATGAGAAGTCCCAGCTTGTAATGCTTTCCCGTCTTGCATCAAAGCTTCAATGGTGTACGTTTCTAAAGCACCTGCAAAGCGTTCACTTTCAGACTTAGACCCTTTTATAACAGGCATCGCCATAAAATTTTCTGCAAATTCTGCATACACTTCTTGCATTTGTTTTGACTCTGCAATAGCCTCTTCTTTTGTTTCATGAGCGGTATGACCTTCTTGCCATAAAAACTCTGTTGTTCTTAAAAACAGACGTGTTCTCATTTCCCAGCGCACAACATTTGCCCATTGATTAATTAAAAGCGGTAAGTCTCTATAGGATTCAATCCACCTTCTATAAGTATCCCAAATAATAGTTTCTGATGTTGGCCTAACAATTAATTCTTCTTCTAATTTAGCAGTTTCATCTACTACAACTTCACCATTGTCATTAGTTTTTAGCCTATAGTGAGTAACAACAGCACATTCTTTTGCAAACCCATCTACATGACTTGCTTCTTTTGAAAAATATGATTTCGGAATAAAAATCGGAAAGTAGGCATTCTCATGCCCTGTCTCTTTAAACATTCTATCCAACTCAGCCTGCATTTTTTCCCAAATAGCATATCCATAGGGCTTAATCACCATACAACCTCTCACTCCAGAATTTTCTGCTAAATCAGCTTTTACAACCAATTCATTATACCATTTTGAATAATCTTCCCCTCTAGTTGTCAATTTCTTACCCATTACTTATAAGTTTGGCACAAATATTGTGTTATTGATATTAAATTATTAATTTCGACAAAACTACTTCTTTTTAGTAGTACGGCATAAAAAAAAATAAGGATTATGAAAGTTTTTTACATATCTAAATCAAAAATATCAAATTTTGTACTGCTGCTAACAATTCTCTTAGTTACTGTTTCTTGTGGTTCTTACGAAAGTGTTTATAACGATACTGACGGAATATATGTTAGCGATCAGAATGATGTGGTAGTTATAGAAACTAAAGCCCCTTCTGAAGCTGAATTATATTTTGCGCAAAAAGTTGAAGAATATAGCAATATAGAAGATGGAGACTTAACCACTGATGCTAATGATATTTATTATGACGAAAACACTGTTGAAAACAACACTATAGTCGTAACATCTGTTTACGCTGCTGAAAGTGCTCCTTGGGGATACTCATCAAATGTTTCGATAAATTTTAATTTTGGTGTTGGATATGGCTACGGCGGTTTTTACCCACCTTTTTGGGGTGGTGGTTTTCACTCACCTTTTTGGGGTGGCGGTTTTTACCCGCCTTTTTGGGGTGGCGGTTTTCACCCACCACATTACGGAGGATCATATTACAGGCATTATGACTCTTACGGAAGAAGAGGTTCTTACAACACAAGTAGTTATGGACGTAGAAATATTGCAACAACTTCAAGATCTTCGGTTAATAGAATAGCTAGTAAAGGAAATAGAAGAAGCGTTTCTAATACAATTAGAAATTCTGTTAATAGTAAACAAAATTATACTTCAACAAGAAGAAATATATCTGATATAAGTAGCGGTAAAACAACTCGAGATCAATCTGATACTAGAGTTGCGTCAACCCAAACAAATAGAAGGTCTACAGTCCCTTCAAATTCAAGAAGAACCGTAAATTCTAAGTATTCTTCTGAAAGAAATAGAGCAAACAATTCTCATAGGCAACAAATTAGTAATTCTAATCAAACAAGAAGAACGATAACGAACCCACATAAAACCCCAAGCAACTCTTCTAGAACTATCTATAATAATTCAAGATCTAGAACAAACACAAAAGGAACTAGAGTTGTAAACAGCAATAAAACTAGAACATCTTCTAACAGTACGAAAAGAAAATACACTACCAATAAACCAAAACCTACTAGAAGTACTAAATCTTCTTCACCAACAAGATCAGTTCCTTCTTCAACAAGAGGCAGAAGCTCTTCTAGTTATTCAAAATCTTCAGGAGCTTCAAGGTCAACTGGAAGATCAAGTGGAGGTTCTGCTAGAAGAATTAGAAATTAATTTATCGAATTTTAAATTTATAAAATGAAAAATATATCTTTTTCAATATTATTCCTATGCTCAATAATTATGAATTCACAGTCATTAGGCTATAATGATTTAGGAGTTCTTTTTACCGAAGATGCTAATTTAGGAACCGCACGATTTAGAGGAATGGGAGGCGCTTTTGGTGCTTTAGGTGGTGATATGAATGCAATTACAATCAATCCTGCTGGTGGAGCGGTCTTTTTAAATAGCGAATTTTCTACCTCTTTAGATTTCAGAAACGAAACTATAAAGTCAAATTATTACGGGACAAATACTTCCGTAAGTACCGATTACACTAACTTCTCTCAAATTGGTGGAGTTTTTGTATTTAAAACTGGTAGTTCTAATTGGAGTAAAACAGCCGTAGGGTTTAATTACAACACACAAAGAGATTTTAGCAGTCGATGGGTTGCAAATGGAAATAGCAACTACCCTACTTTCATTTATGATGATGGAAACGGCACAAATGGTAATTTATATTTATTTACAGATGGGCAATATTTCGACAATTACACCAGCGGTCAAAACGATAAATACACCTTTTCTTTTTCATCTCAATATTCAGATAAATTATATGTAGGCGCATCTTTTGTTACAAATGATATTCGTTTTTATCAATCCGTTTATTTAGAAGAAGATAATAATGATGGCATGGGTAATTTTTTATTAGGAAGTTTATATGAAGAATTAGCAACCTATGGAAATGGGTTTTCTTTTAACGTTGGAATTATTTCTAAACCCACAGAAAACATTAGACTTGGCTTAGCTTATCAATCGCCTGTTTGGTATAATTTAATTGAAGAATTTAGTTCTTCAGAAGGCTTAAATGGATTTGATTATTCTTTAAGAACTCCAAGTAAAACCACTGGTAGTTTGGCATATATCTTTAGCCAAAACGGATTGATAAGTTTAGATTACGCTTTTAGAAATTATAGCAATATTAAATTAACTCCTGATTTTGATTTTGGAGAAGAAAATAGAATTTTTGATACCGAGTTTAAAGGAACATCTGAAATCAGAGTTGGAACTGAATGGAGGGTTAAAAAATTGAGTTTGCGAGGCGGTTATTTTTTCCAAGAGAGTCCTTATAAAAACGCTCCTTCATCAAGTGATTTAACTGGTTTTTCTTTTGGATTAGGGTATAACTTTGGCATTGTAAAATTTGATATATCTTATGAAGAATCTAACAGATCGAGTTCATATGATTTTTACCCACAATATAATAATATTGAACCCGCATATTTAAAACATAATAATTCTATAATTACAACAACGCTAGTGTTTAGTATTTAAGGCTTATCAAGCCTATAAAAAAGTCAACTTAAAAGTTGACTTTTTTTTATCTTCTAATCAAACTAAAATGCCCTTTTCTGTTTCTATCTACTCTGTTGTTATCAATTAATTGAACAGTGAACCAATAATCATCTGATGGTAATTCTACGCCGT
>CAZUFO010000009.1:0-33893 GCA_964619615.1 uncultured Lutibacter sp.
GTTAGCCATAAGTTATATATAAGGGTTATACGTTAGACCAAAAATAATAAAAAAAACACATAAGTAAATGTTTATTGAAAAATGATTTTTAATAAACAATAAGTTCTCCTTTAAGGTTTCAAAAACCGTGTAGGTATTTAATTTGAAATATTGTATGTAAGTTTATACAGCAGAGCGCTATCAAAAAATGAAATATTCAAAAACAACTGTACTATAATTATTCCGCTAAAATTCGTATTTTTACAACTTATTATTTTAAAAATAATTCACATGAAACGAGCATGTTAGAATTTCTATCACCCAAGGAAATGACTAATAGCGAACGACATGTTACCGTTAAACAACAAAACAAATATAGACACATGAATTACGGACAAGAATTTAAAAAATTCGCCACTAAGCATCAAGGAATTAGCAGCATGCATTACGATAAATTAATTAGTAATGTAACACCATATATTATGGAGGAACGTCAAATGAACATCACACAAATGGATGTTTTTTCGCGTTTAATGATGGATAGAATTATCTTTTTAGGCTCAGCTATAGATGATTATGTTGCAAATATTATTCAAGCACAATTATTATTTTTAGAAAGCGTAGATAGTTCAAAAGATATTTCAATTTACATCAATTCACCAGGTGGTGGTGTGTATGCTGGTTTGGGAATTTACGATACTATGCAATTTATCAAACCAGATATTGCAACTATTTGTACAGGAATGGCGGCTTCAATGGGTGCTGTTTTAATGTGTGCAGGTGCTAAAGGAAAACGTTCTGCGTTGCCACATTCAAGAATTATGATTCACCAACCATTAGGTGGTGCGTCTGGACAAGCCAGTGATATTGAAATTACAGCTAGAGAGATTTTGAAATTGAAAGACGAATTGTACGAAATTATATCAAAACATTCTGGACAAACCATTAAAAAAGTTCATAATGATTCTGATCGTGATTATTGGATGAAAGCGGATGAAGCAAAAGCGTACGGAATGATTGATGAAATTTTAGAAAGAAAGTAAAATGTCATTCTGAACAGAGTGAAGAATCTCATTGAGATATTTCGCGCTGCTCAATATGGCAAAAGAGAAAGATTATGGCAAAAGAAGAAACGTTAGAGTGTTCGTTCTGCGGGCGCAAAAAGGTAGAGACCGATTTATTAATTGCAGGTTTAGATGCTCATATTTGTGATAAATGCATTGAACAAGCACATGGTATTGTAATTGAAGAAGTTGCTGAAGGGAAATCGGATGCGCTATCTTCGGAAGTGGTACTTAAAAAGCCAAGAGAAATTAAAGCATTCCTCGATCAATATATGATTGGGCAAACCAATTCTAAACGTGTAATGGCGGTTGCAGTTTACAATCATTATAAAAGATTGTTGCAAAAAAACACCAAAGATGATGTTGATGAAGTAGAGATTGAAAAAAGCAATATTATTATTGTTGGCGAAACTGGAACTGGAAAAACACTAATCGCACGTACAATTGCACGTATGCTAAACGTTCCTTTTTGTATTGTTGATGCAACAGTTTTAACAGAAGCAGGCTATGTTGGTGAAGATGTTGAAACTATTTTAACAAGGTTGTTGCAAGCTGCAGATTATAAAGTTGAAAAAGCTGAAAGAGGCATTGTTTTTATTGATGAAATTGATAAAATTGCTCGAAAAGGTGATAATCCATCAATTACTAGAGATGTTTCTGGTGAAGGCGTGCAGCAAGCATTATTAAAATTATTAGAAGGTACTGTTGTTAATGTACCACCAAAAGGAGGGCGTAAACACCCAGATCAAAAATTTATTGAAGTAAACACAAAAGACATATTATTTGTTGCAGGTGGTGCTTTTTCTGGTATTGATAAAGTAATTAGTAAGCGATTGAATAGACAAGCGGTTGGTTATAGCGCATCTATTAGTGATGATAAAGTAGATGAGGATAACTTGTTGCAATATGTATTGCCTACCGATTTAAAAACATTTGGATTGATACCCGAAATTATTGGTAGATTACCCGTGTTAACTCATATGAATCCGTTGGATGCCAAAACATTAAGAGCAATTTTAACAGAGCCTAAAAACTCTATTATTAAGCAATATGAGAAGTTGTTTGAAATGGATGGAATCGTTTTTTCTATTGATGAAAAAGCACTGTTATTTATTGTAGATAAAGCGGTTGATTACAGATTGGGTGCTCGTGGTTTACGTTCGTTATGTGAAGCAATTTTAACAGATGCTATGTTTGAATTACCAGGTTCTGACACAAAAGAATTACATGTAACTAAAAAGTATGCTGAAGCTAAAATTTCAAAAACAACACTTAAAAAGTTAAAGGCAGTTTCATAAAATTAAGCGCAGAAACTTTACGATTCAACAAATAAACAATTCCACGAATATAATTAATGATTTCAAGAAATACCATCGATCGTGTTTTCGAAACCGCTCAAGTAGAAGAGGTAATTGGTGAGTTTGTAAATCTAAAAAAAGCAGGAAGTAATTTTAAAGGGTTAAGTCCATTTTCTGATGAGAAATCACCTTCTTTTATGGTGTCTCCTGTTAAACAAATCTGGAAAGATTTTTCCTCTGGTAAAGGTGGAAATGTGATTTCATTTCTAATGGAGCACGAGCATTATTCGTATCCAGAAGCTATTCGATATTTAGCAAAGAAATACAATATTGAAATTGAAGAAACTGAGCAGTCTGACGAGCAAAAAGAGCAAGCTAGCGAACGAGAGAGCATGTATTTGGCTTCTGAATATGCCAGAGATTATTTTCATGATATACTGCTAAATCATCAAAAGGGAAAAGCCATAGGATTATCTTATTTTAAAGAACGCGGTTACACAGATGAAACGATTAAGAAATTTGAATTAGGCTATGGTTTAGATGCGTGGACGCCTTTTACAGATGAAGCCTTAAAAAAGGGGTACGATATAAAATATTTAGAAAAAACAGGACTTACAATTGTAAATGAAACACGACAATTCGATCGTTTTAAAGGGCGTGTTTTGTTTCCAATTCATAGTATGAGTGGTCGTGTTTTGGGGTTTGGTGGAAGAATTTTAACCAACGAAAAGAAAGCTGCAAAATATTTAAATTCACCGGAGAGTGATATTTACCACAAGAGCCAAATTTTATACGGAATTTATCATGCTAAACAAGCAATTTCAAAAGAAGATAATTGCTTTTTAGTGGAAGGATATACAGATGTAATTTCCTTCAATCAAAATGGAGTGGAAAATGTAGTTGCTTCTTCTGGTACTGCATTGACTTCAGATCAAATTAGATTGGTTAGACGCTTAACACAAAACATTACCATACTTTTTGATGGAGATGCTGCAGGAATAAGAGCATCATTGCGAGGAATCGATTTGATTTTAGAACAGGGAATGAATGTGAAAGTATTGATGTTTCCTGATGGAGATGATCCAGATAGTTTTTCAAAACGTGTTTCTACAGACGAATTAAAAGAATACTTAGCAAACAATTCAAAAGATTTCATCAACTTTAAAGTATCGCTGTTGATGGAAGAGGCGCAAAATGATCCTGTTAAAAAAGCAGGCTTAATTCGTGATATTGTACTTAGTATTTCTAAAATTCCGGATAGAATTCAAAAGGAAATTTACATTCAAGAATGTGCTCGCATCATGGAAATTTCTGAGAATGTTTTGTTTAGCGAATTGGCACAGATATTAAAAAAAGAACAGCGAGATGCTTCAAAAAGACCGACTCAATTTCGCCCCGAAACACCCGCTTTACAAAAAACAGTTCAATTAGAAAAAGTTGATGAAAAATTAAAATACGAACGAGAAATCATCAAAATTTTATTGTTGTATGGAAATCAAAAAGTTGATTTTGAACAATTAGAAGAGGTAGAAGACGAAAACAAAAAGAAAGAATATTACGAAAATTTAGTGGCTCAAGAAATCTATTTGAGTTTGCAAGAGGATGAAACAGAATTTACCAATGTATTATTTCAAAAAGTATATTTCGATTTAATCAATCAATTAAATCAAGATGAAACTATTAATACCGATAGTTTTATAAATCATTCAAATACAGAAATTGCATCTTTGGTAACCAATATTTTAATGGATGATGAAAAGCACGTATTAAGCGATTGGGGAAAAAAAGAGGTATTGGTAAAGAAAAAAGAAGCCTATTTAGCAAAACTAGTAATGGATAGTATTTACAACCTAAGACGTATCTTAATTGAAGAAAAAATACAAGCTCTAAAAACTGAAATAACGATAGAAGATAACCTTACGATACTAGATTCTGTAGTAGATTACACCAATTTGAGAACTCGTTTATCTAAGAGATTGAACAGGGTTGTTTAAGGAATTATTTCCTAAACAGTTGTTTTTTAGGATAAAACGCGTATATTTGATGTGCTATATTAAGTTTTTTTCCTACGGAAATTGCAGAAAAATAAATTGTTAAGAGATTTTAAAAAAATATATTCAAGAGTTTTATTCTTGTTGTTAAACAACCCCATTTACTAAAGTTATCTAGATAACGTCTTCTTAAAAAAGCAAGAATTTTGTTCTGCTTAAATTTAATTTTAAGTTGTAATCAATTATTAATATTTTCTACTAGTATTTAGTAGGGTATTTGATTGATTAGTTGTTTTTTTAATAAATATTAAACAGTTTTGCTATGAACTTTTTTAAAAATTATTTACGCTTATTTCAATTGTATATTTCTATTCCACTTGCATTTACTAATGCAACAAAACAACGGCTTCAAAAGAAAATCCGTTTACTTTTAAAAGATTTGGATATTATAACAGTTCCTTAGGGATTTCACAAACAGGAACAGGATTCATTTTGTGTTGGTTAGCATTGTTGAGTCTTTTGTAAATTTCAAAAACCTCTTTTTGCCTGTTTTCAAATTCAGTGGCAGTTTTCCCTTCTTCATCCATTTTCATGGCCCATTCTAATTCTGGGTAAGAAGCACCAATTTGATCTTCGTCAGTTCTGTCATCACCCCACAAACCATCAGTAGGCGCTGCGGTTAAAATTTCTTTATTTATTCCAAGAAAACCTGCAAGTTGAAAAACTTCAGACTTTAATAAATCTGCGATCGGACTTAAATCTACACCGCCATCACCATATTTTGTGTAAAAACCGACACCAAAATCTTCTACTTTATTTCCAGTTCCTGCGACTAAATAACTATTTAATGCAGCAAAATAGTATAGCGAAGTCATTCGTAATCTTGCTCTTGTATTTGCTAACGACATAAAACGCTCTTCTTCATTTTTAACTTCAGGAAAAGAAGCGACCAAACTGTCAAAAACAGTTGTTAAATCAACATTAGTTACGGCAACATCTTTAAAATTATTTTGCAACCAATCAATATGATTTTTTGCCCTGCTAACTTGTGTGTATTCTTGGTGTATCGGCATTTCTAAACACAATAAAGGGAATCCTGTTTTTGCACATAAAGTAGAGGTTAATGCAGAATCAATTCCGCCAGAAATACCAATTACAAATCCTTTTACTCCTGCTTTTGTTGCGTACTCTTTTAGCCAATTAACAATATGATTTACAGTTTTTTCAGAATTCATGCTAAACTATTTAGTATTTTTGTGCGTTGTAAAATATGAATGTAAAGATAACAAAATATATGTCACGAATTGTTGGGTTTTTGTTGATTTTGATTGCGATAATCAGTTGTAAAAACGAATCAAAGGTGAAATCAGAAACCTTAAAAATTAAGGTTGATCTAAAAGTTGAACGTTTTGAACAACAATTTTATACCATTTCCGAAACTGATTTGCCTATGCTAAAAACAGCATTTCCATTTATGTTTCCTAAGTCGATTAATGATAGTGTTTGGATTCAAAAAATAAAAAGCGAAGACGAGCAATTTTTATTTGCGGAATCTCAACGAGTTTTTGGAGATTTTGAAGAAGTAAAAAGTGAATTGACAGCCTTATTTCAACAGATTAAATATAGGTATCCAAAGTTTAAAGAGCCAACAGTTATTACGCATATTTCTGATTTAGATTTTCAATACCCAGTAATTTATGCTGATAGTTTGTTGTTTATTTCGTTGGATATGTATTTAGGGGCAAACAATGAGGTTTATTATGATTTTCCAAAATATTTGGCGCAGAATTTTACAAAAGAACATTTAATTGTTGATGTGTCTAATGAAATAAATAACTCTTTTTATCGAAAATTAAGATCACGAACTTTTTTAGATAGAATGATAAATGAAGGGAAATTTTTATATGCAACTGATGTAAATTTGCCAAATGTTAATGGTGAAATAAAAATTGGATACACCAAAGAAAAACTGAATTGGGCGAAACAAAATGAAGATGATGTTTGGAAATATTTTATTGAAAATGAGCTGCTATTTAGTAATGACGCTTCGTTAAATTCAAGATTTATTGATGTAGCACCGTTTTCTAAATTTTATTTGGAATCAGATAACGATTCACCAGGTAGAATTGGCGTTTGGATTGGTTGGCAGATTGTTCGTTCTTATATGAAAAATAATGATGTAGCTTTACAAGAGTTAATGACTATGAAAGCAGAAGATATTTATAAAAATTCGAAGTATAAACCTAGAAGGGAGTGAGCAGAATTTCAGTATTCAGACATAAACGATTAAACAAATAAACAGGTTAAATTTTTTTTAAAATGGCAGTTAAAAACACATCAAAAATAGAATTCATAATTGGATTGGATGAAAATAAAGTTCCGGAAAAAATAAGCTGGAGTGCGCAAGATGGAAATATTAAAAATGCGGAGGCAAAAGCAATTTTAGTTTCGGTTTGGGATCCTAAAAAGAAAGATACTTTAAAAGTTGATTTATGGACAAAAGATATGCCTGTTGATGAAATGAAACAGTTTTTTCATCAAACATTAGTATCAATGACTGCAACATTTGAAACCGCTACACAAGACGAAAAAATGAGTGCAACCATGCGTGATTTTTGTGATTATTTTGCTGAGAAATTAGAGTTGAAGGAGTAGTGTGTCATTCCGATAGAGCGATGAGGTATCGCATCATTTTTTGCAGATTAGTCTAATCTCTTAAACTCAGAAATCTGATCAATCACAAACCTGTAATCTTCCGGATTGTTCACAAAATCCAACTCAGAAACATCAATTACTAAGGTGTTTAATTCTTTTTCTGATTTGATAAAAGTAGCATACCCAGCATGAATTTTCTCTAAATATTCCGCCTCAATATTTTGTTCATAATCTCGACCACGTTTTTTAATATTTTCTAAAAGGCCTTCGGTATTTTGATATAGATATACGTAAATGTCAGGTTTTGAAATTTCTTTATACATCACATCAAATATCTTTCTGTACAAGGCATACTCATCTTTATGTAAAGAAACTTGTGCAAAAATTAACGATTTAAAAATGTAATAATCAGACACTATAAAGCTTTTGAATAAATCAAATTGCGCTAAATCATCTGTTAATTGACTATACCGATCAGCCAAAAAACTCATTTCAAGCGGAAAAGCAAAACGTTCCATATCTTCGTAATACTTTGGTAAAAACGGATTGTCGGCAAAACGTTCCAACACTAATTTAGCATTGTAATCATCGCCAATCATTTTTGCTAAGGTTGTTTTTCCTGCACCAATATTCCCTTCAATAGCGATGTAATTGTATTTTTCAAATAGTGATATTGGTCGCGTTATAGTTTCCTCTAATTTCTCAATTGCATTGTGGTCATCACAATTTTGCAAACACATTAATATAGTTTGTTTTTCTATAGGATGTTTAAAGTTCGGTGCGATTTCGGTTAGCGGAACCAACACAAACTTTCGGGCTAACATTCTTGGATGCGGAACAATTAAGTCTGGAGAAAAAATAATTTCGTCTTCAAATAATAAAATATCAACATCAATAATACGTTGTGTATATTCTTTTTTTTCAATTCGAATTCTTCCTAATTCTTGTTCAATATTCAACAGTTTAGCAATTAAACTTTCAGGGTTTAAATTGGTGGAGATTTCTACACAAATATTATAAAAATCATCACTTTCAAAACCCCATGATTCAGTTTTGTAAACCGAAGATACTTTAATAATTGCACCAACAGATTTATCAATCAAATCAACGGTCTTCTGAAGATTTAAAAGTTTGTTACCTTGGTTGCTGCCAATAGAGAGATATGTGGTTCTAACAATTTTCATTTGCGTTTACAAAGAAAAGAAACCTACATCAGAAAAGAGTATATTTGCCTTTCAAATTATAAACATTTTTATGAAATTTTTGAGAAACCTTTTAGCAAGTTGCCTAGGTACAACTTTGGCGTTTTTTTTAGTAGTTGGAATAGCGCTTATTGTTTTAAGTACTATGGTAACATCTATTAATGAAGTAGATAAAGTAACCGTAAAAAAGCATTCTGTTTTAGTTTTGAATTTTGAAGAAGGCGTTAAAGATTATGTGCCAAATACTAACAACCCTTTTGAAGGCTTGTTTCCTAATAAAACATTGCAACTTAGTGCTATTATCAATGCTATTGAAAATGCAAAATATGATGCGAATATAAAAGGAATTAGTATTTCTAGCGGTTTGGCAAGTGTTGGGATATCGCAAACACAAACAATTAGAAATAAGCTGAAAGAGTTTAAAGAGTCAGGAAAATTTATTACTTCTTATGCCAATATTTATACACAAAAAAATTATTACTTAAGTTCTGTTGCAGATTCTATTTATGTAACTCCAACTGGTTTTGTTGATTTTAGAGGCTTGTCTTCAGAACGCTTATTTTATAAAGATTTTCAAGACAAATATGGTGTAAAAATGGAAGTGATTCGTCATGGAAAATATAAAAGCGCCGTTGAGGGATATCTAGATAATAAAATGAGTGATGCTAATAGAGAACAAATAAGCTCTTTTTTAAACTCAATTTGGGGCGAATTTATTGATGATATTGCGGAAAGCAGAAATTTATCTACTGAAGATTTGAATATGATTGCCGATGAATTATTAACGAGAACTCCAGAATTAGCAATTGAATTTAATATGATTGATGGTGCGATCTATAAAGATCAATATGAGCGTATTTTAAAAGAATTGGTTGAGGAAAAAGTAAATTATGTAAGTATTTCAGATTATATAGAAACGGGAAAAGGTCGCATTAGATCAACGGCAACCGATAGAATTGCAATTTTATATGCGCAAGGAACAATTTTATATGGTAAAGGAGATGAAACTATAATTGGGCAAGAGAGTATGATTAAAGCTATTAGAAAAATTCGTGAAAATGATAAAATAAAAGCAGTTGTATTGCGTGTAAATTCTCCTGGAGGAGTTGCTCTTACTGCAGATTTAATTTGGCGTGAATTAGAATTGTTAAAAGCAGAAAAAACGTTGGTGGTTTCTATGGGAAATATGGCAGCATCTGGCGGTTACTATATTGCAGCAGGAGCGCAAAAAATTTATGCCGAACCAACTACGATAACTGGTTCCATTGGTGTTTTTGGAATCATTCCTAATTTTAGCGGTTTTGTAAATGATATTGGTATCAATGCAGAACAAGTTTCAACAAATAAACAAGCGATGGGGTATAGTCCGTATGAGCCAATGACGCATAATTTTTATAACGAACGCAAAGAAGGAGTTGAAGAAGTGTACCGTACTTTTGTAAATCGTGTTGCTCAGGGTAGAAATATGACTTTTGATGAAGCTGATGCCGTTGCGCAAGGTAGAGTTTGGACAGGTAAAGAAGCCTTAGAAAACGGTTTGGTTGACGAATTGGGAAGTTTAGAGGATGCTATTTTGGGTGCTGCAGAAATTGCGGGTATGGTAGATTATAGAACAGTTGATTACCCAAAATTTACAAAAGATTTTGAAGATGTTTTTAGTGTTTTTTCTTTTATGAAAATTAAAGAACAACTAATCAAAGAAGAATTAGGAACCTCTAATTATAGGATTTATAAGGAAATAAAAGGAGTGTCTCAGTTTGAAGGGATTCAAGCAATATTGCCATACACAATTGATATTAAATAATGTTGCAATCAACAAAAGAGTAATTAATGAAGTTAGAAAACGATTGTTTATTAATTGAAATAAATTCAGTAGGAGCAGAGTTAACCCGAATTTATTCTAAAAAAACAGAATTAGAGTATTTATGGGAAGGCGATTCAAAGTTTTGGGGAAGACAGTCGCCCATATTATTTCCAACTGTTGGTTTATTAAAAGATAAAAAATATACAATTGATGGTGTTAAATATACATTGCCTCAACATGGTTTTGCAAGAGATTGTGATTTTGAAATCATCAACCAAAAAAATAATTCAGTTATTCTAGAATTGATTTATTCTGAAGAGACATTAAAAATCTACCCGTTTAAATTTTCTTTGGAAATCTCTTACCATTTAGATAAAAACAAGTTGAATGTTGGTTATAAAGTAATCAATATAGACACAAAAGAAATTCTATTTTCTATTGGAGGTCACCCAGGTTTTAAATGCCCTTTGGTTGAAGGAACTTTATTTGAAGATTATTATTTTGAGTTTACGCAAGATGAAAATCCGAAACAACTATTTATTAATCCAGTAATTGGATTATTAAACGGTAAAGAAGCCAACGTTGATTTAGGTAAAAGAATACCATTAGACTATAGTTTGTTTAAAAATGATGCCTTGATTTATGAAGGGTTAAAATCTACGGAAGTGTCTTTGGTGTCTTCAAAACACCAACACGGATTAACGTTTAATTTTGAAGATTGGAAATATTTAGCTTTCTGGACTAAAGGAAAAGATGCTCCTTTTATTTGTATTGAACCTTGGTGCGGAATTGCAGATTCTGAAAATGGAAACACTGATTTTTCTACTAAATTAGGAATTGAAAAATTAGCAGTGGAAAAAACATTTGCTATTGATTATTCAATGGAATTTTTTTAATTCGAAATATTTTTTTATCAGCAATAATCCGTTCTTTACTTGTTTATTTACAATTAGTTAGGTTAATTTTGAGGAGACGCAACTTCGTGAAAAGAATGATGTAGATTTTGTAATGTCTAATTTGTCAGCAATTAAAGGTATTCTAATGAGAATAAGGGTTTCACTTAAAGTGAAATCCTTATTTTACTATAACTCACAAAACTATAGTCAAACTTATTTTTTTCATCAGCAGTAAAGCGTTCTCTACTTTCTTCTTTCCAAATTGTTAGGTCAATTTCAGGGAAAAACACATCCGCTTCAAAAGAATGATGCACTTCAGTAATATCTAGTTTGTCAGTTAGTAAAATGGCTTGCTCGTAGATTTGTGCTCCGCCAATTATAAATGGACTTTCATCATCTTTGGCTATTTTTAAGGCTTTTTTTAATGAATTTACAACAACACAACCGTCCGCTTTATAATTTGGGTTTCTGGTGATAATTACCGTAGTTCTATTGGGTAAAGGTTTTCCAATAGATTCAAATGTATTACGCCCCATAATAATATGATGCCCCGTAGTTGTTTTTTTGAACCGTTTTAAATCAGCTGGTAAATGCCAAATTAAGTCGTTGTTTTTGCCAAGAGCATTGTTTTCTGCAATTGCGGCAATTATTGTTATGGTTTGGTTCTTATTATTCATTATTTCTTTCTGTGCGTCACTTCGAGTGATTTAAAAATCCCAAATTATTTTTATAATTGTAGCGAGAAGTCTTCTTTTTTTAAACCGAAACCTTCCCTCTAATTAATGGATACGGATCATAATTTACCAATTCGAAATCCTCAAAAGTAAAGTCGAAAATATTTTTAATCTCAGAATTTAACTTCATTGTAGGTAAAGGTCTTGGTTCTCTAGACAATTGGAGTTTTATCTGCTCGTGATGATTGTTATAAATATGTGCATCGCCAAAGGTGTGTATAAAGTCGCCATATTCTAAATCGCAAACTTGCGCCATCATCATTACTAATAAAGCGTAGGAAGCAATATTAAAAGGAACACCTAAAAATATATCGGCACTTCGTTGGTATAACTGACAAGACAATTTCCCGTCAGCAACATAAAATTGAAAAAACGCATGACAAGGCGGTAACGCTGCTTTGTTATTGGCGACATTTTCAGCAAAAGAAACCGAGGTGTCTGGTAAAACACTCGGGTTCCAAGCGGCAACCATCATTCTTCTACTATCAGGATTGTTTTTTATAGTATTAATAACTTCAGTTATTTGGTCGATTCCGTCGCTATTCCAATTCCGCCATTGATGTCCATAAACAGGACCTAAATCGCCATTTTCATCTGCCCAAGCATCCCAAATTTTAACTCCGTTTTCTTGTAGGTATTTAATGTTAGTATCGCCTTTTAAAAACCATAACAATTCATGTATGATAGATTTTAAATGCAATTTTTTGGTGGTCAACATTGGGAATCCTTCCGATAAATCGAAACGCATTTGATAGCCAAAAACACTTTTGGTACCTGTTCCAGTTCTATCGGTTTTTTCAAACCCAGTTTTTTGAACGTGATTTATTAAATCTAAGTATTGTTGCATTTAAAATTGTTTATTCGTTTAATTGGTTTATTTGTTTAACTGTAAACGATTAAACAAATCCACATTTTTAACCTATAATCATTCCAGCAATAGTTGCTGACATTAACGATGCAATTGTTCCTCCTAATAATGCTTTCATTCCAAATTTAGATAAGGTTTTACGCTGCCCTGGAGCCAAAGACCCAATGCCTCCTATTTGTATTCCTATAGATGCAAAGTTTGCAAAACCACACAACATATAAGTGGCCATAATTATAGACTTGTTATAGGTAAGATGCGTAGCGTTGGTAATATTCTTTAACTCTGCAAGTTGTATATATCCTACAAATTCACTTGCTGCTAATTTAATACCCAATAATTGCCCCATCATCATCATATCTTCTTTTGCAATACCAATTAGCCACATTAACGGAGCAAAGATAGTTCCTAAAATAGCTTCTAAAGAGAATTTAGGATATGGCGTATTTGCAGCCATCCAATCATTTATAGATGTAATTTCTCCAACCCAACCTAAAATTCCATTTAGCATAGCAATAAATGCAACAAAAACAAGTAACATTGCTCCAACATTTACGGCCAATTTTAAGCCTTCAGTTGTGCCGTTTGAAATAGCATCTAAAATGTTTGTTCCTATTTTTTCTGATGATACTTTTACATCAGTATTTACTTCTTCTGTTTGTGGGTATAATATTTTAGAAATCACAATTGCTCCAGGAGCCGCCATTACGGATGCTGCTAAAAGATGCTTTGCATACATTAATCTTAACGCGGGATCATCGCCTCCAAGAAAGCCAATATATGCAGCAAGTACAGCACCAGCAACTGTTGCCATACCACCAATCATAACCAAAAGCATTTCAGATTTGTTCATTTTTTCTAAATATGCCTTGATTAAAAGTGGTGCTTCTGTTTGTCCTAAGAAAATATTTCCAGCAACAGATAAACTTTCCGCGCCAGATATTTTCAGTACTTTTGACAATGACCAAGCCATTACTTTTACAATTTTTTGAATAATTCCTAAATAAAATAATAGTGATGTTAATGCTGAAAAGAAAATAATAGTTGGTAGTACTTGAAAAGCAAAAATAAATCCGAAAGATTCAATATTCATTATTCCTCCAAATAAGAATTCACTTCCTGCTCTTGTGTAGTCTAATACATTTATAAAAACTTGACCAACAGCTTCAAAAATAGACTGAATAAAAGGAATCTTTAATACTCCAACCGCAATAATTAGTTGAAGCGCCAATCCAATTCCAGCAGTTTTCCAGTTAATCGCTTTTTTGTTTGAACTAAAAAGAAATGCGATTATAATTAAAACTACCATACCTAAAACACCTCTTAGGATTGAGTTTAATGAAATACCTTGACTTGGTATAATTCCTGAATTTACAGTTTCTTGCGCATTTGTAATAATGAAACTAAAAAGCAGACCGAGTGTTAATACTAGTTTTTTATTCATAATAAGTTTAGATATTTCGTTTGTTAATTTCATCACGAATTTTTGCAGCTAATTCGTAATCTTCATTTGCAACCGCCTCGTTTAGTTTTTGTTGTAATGTTTTTAAACTTTCAGAAGAATAAGTGGTTTCTTCAATAGTTTCGGGAATTAATTCTTCTAAAATTAAATTTTCATCGTCACCCTTACCTTCCTCTTTTAATTTTAAATAAACTCCTGCTTTGTCTAAAATATTTTCGTAGGTAAAAATAGGAGCATCAAATCGAGTTGCTAAAGCAATAGCATCTGAAGTTCGTGTGTCAATAATCTCTTTAATGCCATCTCTTTCGCAAATTAAACTCGAATAGAAAACACCATCAACCAATTTGTGAATAATTACTTGTTTAATGATAATGTTAAATCGATCTGCAAAACTTTTAAAAAGATCGTGCGTTAAAGGGCGTGGAGGTTTAATTTCTTTTTCCAAAGCAATCGCGATAGATTGCGCTTCAAAAGCTCCAATAACAATTGGTAATGTTCTTGTTCCATCCACTTCGCTTAACACCAATGCATATGCACCGCTTTGTGTTTGGCTATAAGATATTCCTTTGATGTCCAGTCGAACTAAACTCAATTCAGTATGGTATTTTAGTTAATTATAGTACAAAAAAATTGCCTAATCAAGACTTTTTACAACTCTAAATTAGGCAGCCTTAGAGGCACAATTTACTAAAAATTATGCGTTATTGGCTTTAAATGTTTTTAACTTTTCAATTAAATTAGGAACAACTTCAAAAGCATCACCAACTACACCGTAATCTGCCGCTTTAAAGAAAGGAGCCTCGGGGTCGGTATTAATAACAACTTTTACTTTAGATGCGTTTATGCCTGCTAAATGTTGAATGGCACCAGAAATTCCGATGGCAATATATAAGTTTGATGAAACTGGTTTTCCTGTTTGACCAACATGTTCACTATGTGGTCTCCAACCTAGGTCAGAAACAGGTTTTGAACAAGCGGTTGCTGCTCCTAAAACTTCAGCAAGTTCTTCAATCATTCCCCAATTTTCAGGACCTTTTAATCCACGACCACCAGAAATAACAATATCGGCATCTGCTATGGTAACAGTTCCTGAAGTCTTATCGGTTGAAACAGGTGTTATTCCACTTTCAATACTTGAAGGAGAAAATTCTTCAGTAGTTGAACTTACAGAATTTTCAACCAAACCAACAGCGTTTTTTGCAAGTCCAATTATTTTTATTGGAGTTTTAATTTCTGTATTGCTAAACGCTTTGTTAGAAAAAGCCTTTCTTTTTACAATAAAAGGTGCTGTACTATTTGGCAAAGCGATAACATTGGATGCAAAACCAGCATTTAGGTTCACAGCAACAATTGGCGCAATACTTAATCCGTTAATACTGGAGTCAATAATTACGACTGTAGCATTTTCCTTTTCTGCTGCTTGTTTAATTATGTTTGCAGTAATTTTTGCATTTGAATTTTCCGCACTATTATTAACAGTTAAAATTTTCGCTGCTCCATAATTACTTAATTCTGATGTATCTCCCGCATTAATTGTGAGTACAACTACGTTTGTGCCTAGTTGTTCAGCAACTTTTTTACCGTATGAAGTTACTTCTAAAGCAACTTTTTTAAATTTTCCTTCCGATGATTCGGCATATACTAAAACTGACATGTTGTTAGATTTTTGACTAATAGATTTTTGGACGTTAGACGCTTTATTATTTATTAGAAAATTAATATTTTTATTTTGACATTTTTTTTGAAACCTAAAATGAGTCTTTAGTCTTAGGTCTAAAGTCTTTTGTCTTCGATTAAATTACTTTCGCTTCATTATGTAACAATGAAATTAATTCATCAAGATTATCTGCACTTACCATTGTGCAAGCACTTTTTGGTATTGGTTTTTCAAAACTTGAAGCGCTTGTTGTCGCATCAAAATCTACTGGTTCAACCACATTCAATGGTTTTTTACGCGCCATCATAATACCTCTCATGTTGGGTATGCGTAAATCTTTTTCTTCAACCAATCCTTTTTGACCACCAATTACCAATGGTAAACTAGCAGTTAAGGTTTCTTTTCCTCCATCAATTTCTCTAGAAATGGTTGCGGTATTCCCTTCAACTTCTAAACCTACACATGAAGTAACAAAATTGAAATCTAATATAGTTGCCAACATACCAGGAACCATTCCGCCATTATAATCTATAGATTCTTTACCAGCTAATACTAAATCATATCCACCATTTTTTACGACTTCGGCTAATTGTTTTGCAACATAAAAACCGTCAGTTGCTTCTGTATTTACTCTAATTGCATCATCGGCACCAATTGCCAATGTTTTTCTTAAAGTTGGTTCTGTGGTTGCATTTCCAACATTTACAACAGTAACAGTTGCTCCTTGTTTTTCTTTAAACCACATAGCTCTTGTAAGCGCAAACTCATCGTATGGATTGATTACAAACTGGACTCCGTTTGAGTCAAATTTTGAATCCCCATCAGTAAAATTTATTTTAGAAGTCGTGTCTGGAACATGGCTAATACATACTAAAATTTTCATATATTTTTATTTTGTTATACTTTTTATTGATACACTAAATTTATCGGTACGAAAGTACTACATTTTTTTTAAAATACTATGCATGCATAGTAAAAAAATAGTTGCTATTTAAATACAATAACAGTATCAAATTTTTTATTTTTGCAGTCATAAAATACGAGTATATGAAGACAATACAATTTAGAGAAGCAATCTGCGAAGCGATGAGTGAAGAGATGCGCAGAGATGAGGCTGTATTTTTAATGGGTGAAGAAGTTGCTGAATATAATGGTGCTTATAAGGCATCAAAAGGAATGTTAGATGAGTTTGGTGCAAAAAGAGTGATTGATACTCCAATTGCTGAATTGGGTTTTACAGGTATTTCTGTGGGTTCTACGATGGGTGGCAATAGGCCTATTGTTGAATATATGACGTTTAATTTTGCACTTGTTGGTATTGATCAGATTATAAATAATGCTGCTAAAATTCGTCAAATGAGTGGTGGGCAGTTTCCTTGTCCAATTGTTTTTAGAGGTCCAACGGGTTCTGCAGGTCAATTGGGAGCGACACATTCACAAGCATTCGAAAACTGGTTTGCAAATACACCTGGCTTAAAAGTAATTGTACCTTCAACTCCTTATGACGCAAAAGGGTTGTTAAAAGCAGCAATTAGAGATGATGATCCAGTAATCTTTATGGAATCTGAACAAATGTATGGAGATAAAGGAGAAGTGCCAGAAGGTGAATATGTATTGCCAATTGGAGTTGCAGATATTAAAAGAAAAGGAACTGATGTAACTATTGTCTCTTTTGGAAAAATAATAAAAGAAGCTTATAAAGCTGCTGACGAATTAGAAAAAGATGGAATTTCAGTAGAAATTATTGATTTAAGAACAGTTAAGCCATTAGATTTTGATATGATTTATGAGTCGGTTAAAAAAACAAATAGATTGGTAATTTTAGAAGAGGCTTGGCCATTTGCCAGTGTTTCATCAGAAATAACTTTTCAAGTACAAGAAAATGTGTTTGATTATTTAGATGCGCCAATTAAAAGAATTACAACTGCTGATACACCAGCGCCATTTTCGCCTGTTTTGTTAGAGGAATGGATGCCTAATTCAAAAGATGTTGTGAAGGCTGTAAAAGAAGTAATGTACGTAAAATAATAACTTTAAAAAAACGTTTAGAACCTTTCAAATAACATGTTTGAAAGGTTTTTTATTTAAGATGAAAAAGACAGTTGTCATATTATTTTTAATGTGCTTCGTCACAATTTTTAGTCAAGTGAAAATTAGTGGAGTTGTTGTTGATGGTCAAAATAAAAGCGTTCCTTTTGCAAATGTCGTTTTTGTAAACTCAACCGTTGGAACTGTATCTGATGAAAACGGACGTTTTTATTTAGAATCTGAGGTGACTTACACCGAAATAGAAGTCTCTTTTATAGGATATGAGTCTAGAATATTAACGGTTAATCGCCGCGATTTTAATTTAAGAATTATACTACAAGAATCTAGTGACGAGTTAGATGAGGTAGTAATTTATTCAGGAAGGATAAAAAACAAAGGCAATCCCGCAATTCCCATCTTAAAAAAAATATGGGAAAAAAAGAGAGAGAATGGAACTCATCTTTTTGACCAATATCAATATGAAAAATACGAAAAGTTAGAATTCGATTTAAACAATATCGATAGCGTTATGATGCAACGCAAACTTTTTAAAGGCATGGAGTTTATTTTTGAAAGTATAGATACTTCCAAAATTACAGGGAAATCATATCTGCCTATTTTTATCAATGAAGCGGTTTATAATACATACGGAAATAACAAAACTAAAAAATCAAGAGAAGATTTAATAGCTAATAAAAATTCAGGATTTGAATCAAATCAACACGTAATTGCCTACGTTAAAGATTTGTATTTAGAATATGATATATATGATAACTATATCAAAATTTTCGATAAAAGTTTTGTAAGCCCGCTATCTAGAACAGGATTGTTAACGTATAATTATGCATTGACAGATAGTGCTTTTATAGATAATAAATGGTGTTACAACATTGTGTATTATCCAAGAAGGAAAAATGAGTTAACCTTTAAAGGCGATTTTTGGGTAAACGATTCCACTTTTGCTGTGAAAGAAATTAATATGTATGCAAACAAAAGCGCAAATATTAATTGGATAAAAGATATTTATATAGAGCAGGAATTTGATGTGTTAAATGATTCTGTTTTCTTATTGAAGAGAGATTTTATGCTTTCTGATTTCAGTATAGGTAAAAAAGAAGAAGCGAAAGGAATGTATGGTAAACGTACTACCATGTATAAAAATTATCAATTTAATATCGATAAAGGAAACGAGTTTTACAAAACAGAATCGGATATTTACAATACCGAAATTTACGCCAAGAGTGATGATTATTGGTCGGTAAATAGGCAAGAAAGACTTAATAAAGATGAACTAGGTATTTATAAAATGCTCGATACGTTGAGTACAGTTCCGAAATTTAAAAGATTAACAAGTTTAGTTACCGTTTTAGCAACTGGATATATAGAATTTAACAATTTTGATTTCGGACCCATATTTTCATCCATAGGAATAAATGAAGTAGAAGGAATACGTTTAAGAGTGGGAGGAAGAACCTATTTTGGTCCAAACGACCCTTGGAGAATACAAGGATATACAGCGTATGGTTTTAAAGATGATCAATTTAAATACGGCCTCTCTGGTAAATGGTTGGTGGGTAAGAAAAACCGAGTCATTTTAAGCGCAGGAAATAGACGCGATGTAGAACAAATAGGAGTAAGTTTAACAACCACCAACGATATTTTAGGGAGAAGTTTTGCATCTTCATCATTCTTTTCATCTGGTGATACAGGGAAGTTGACTTCAATAAACTTATCCAATTTTCTAATTACCGCTGAACCAATTAAGAATGTAACATTCAGAACAGGAATATCTTATAGAACGTTAAAATCTGCTTCGCCAACTTTTAATCTCGATTATATTGATAAAAATGGAGAAGTACAATCACAAGTAAAACAGACGGAATACGATTTTTCATTGCAATTAACTCCTAAAAGAGAAACGATAGGTTACGGGGTTGAGCGAAGTGATGTAAATCAAGATTATGCACGGATTCTTTTGAATTATACTAGAGGAACTAAAGCGCTGTTTGACAGTGATTTTAGTTATCATAAGTTACAATTTTATTACCATCAACGTTTTTTAATAGGAGGTTTAGGGAGAACATATTTAACTTTTGAAACAGGTAAGATTTTTGGCGAAGTACCGCTAGGATTATTAAGTATTGTGCCAGGAAACCAATCTTACTTTTTAATTAACAACACCTATTCATTATTAGATTATTACGATTTTGTTGTTGATACACACGCTTCTGTTCATTTCGAACATAATTTTAATGGACGATTTCTCTCAAAAGTTCCGTTGCTAAGAAAGTTGAATTTAAGAGAGATTGTTGGTTTTAAATCCGTTTGGGGTTCTATTTCTGATGAGAATGTAGCTATAAACGCTTCTGATATTACGTATGTAGCTCCTGAAGAAATTTATTTTGAATATAGTGCTGGAATTGGAAATATATTTAAAGTGTTCCGTTTAGACTTTATATGGAGAGGAAATTATAGAGACGGAACAATTATCAATCAAAGAAACTTTGGAATAAGGGGATCTTTCGGATTCTATTTCTAAAATAATTAATTAAATAGAGATAACGATATTTAGTGTCTTTGCCTCTTAAAAAGAAAAACATGGAATTGAGTAAAAATAAAACTTTTGATGTACTAATTGAAATTCCGAAAGGGAGTAGAAATAAATATGAATACGATTTTGAGTTGAATAAAATCCGTTTCGATCGTTGTTTGTTTTCATCAATGATGTATCCAGCTGATTATGGGTTTATCCCTGAAACGTTGGCGTTGGATGGCGATCCATTAGACGTTTTGGTGTTAGGTACTGAACCAACTTTTCCAATGTGTGTTATGGAAGTAAAGCCAATAGGTGTTTTTCATATGGCAGATGAAAAAGGACCAGATGAAAAAGTAATTTGCGTGCCTGTTTCAGATCCTATTTGGAATCAAATGAATGACCTATCTGATTTAAACCCACATTTAATAAAAGAAATAGAGCACTTCTTTCAAGTATATAAAGATTTAGAAAAGAAAAAAGTTGATGTTGGTGGTTGGGGAGATGTTAATGAAGCTTACGAAATTCTTCATAAGTGTATCGATAGATATGAAACAAGTAACCATAAAAAAAATGGTAACTTCACAATATAAAAGCAATAATTAACAATTAAAAACCTCCTAAAACTTAGTGTCTTAGGAGGTTTTTTATGTTCATTGTTTTTAGTACATTTACCCCACTTAAATAATAAACTAATCTAAACGAAATATGGAATCAATGATGATTTATATGCCAATTGCAGCAGCTGTGGTTGGATTAATTTACATGCTGATAAAAAGATCTTGGGTATTAAAACAAGATGCTGGAGATGGAAAAATGAAAGAGATTGCTGACCATATTTATGAAGGAGCATTGGCATTTTTAAAAGCAGAATACAAACTTTTATCAATATTTGTAGTAGGAGTAAGTATATTACTTGCTGTTGTTTCATATTTTGTGCCGTCAACTCATATCTTAATAGTAGTGGCCTTTGTTTTTGGAGCAATATTTTCTGCCTATGCAGGAAACATGGGAATGAAAATAGCAACTAAAACCAATGTTAGAACAACACAAGCCGCAAAAACAAGTTTGCCAAATGCATTAAAAGTTTCTTTTGGTGGTGGAACCGTAATGGGTTTAGGTGTTGCAGGTTTAGCAGTTTTAGGGTTAACTACATTTTTTATCATCTTCTTTCATTATTTTATGGATGGACAATGGACTTCTGTAAAAGACATGACTATTGTTTTAGAAACATTGGCAGGTTTCTCTTTAGGTGCAGAATCTATTGCATTATTTGCGCGTGTTGGTGGTGGTATCTACACAAAAGCAGCAGATGTTGGAGCAGATTTAGTAGGTAAAATAGAAGCAGGTATTCCAGAAGATGACCCTCGTAACCCAGCAACAATTGCTGATAATGTTGGTGATAATGTTGGCGATGTTGCAGGAATGGGAGCTGATTTATTTGGTTCGTACGTTGCTACAGTATTAGCTGCAATGGTTCTCGGAAATTATATTATTGATGTAAACAGTATAGATATTTTTGAAGGCTTCGGACATATTGGTCCAATTTTATTACCAATGTCTATTGCTGGAGTTGGTATTGTTATTTCATTATTAGGCACAATGTTAGTTAGTATTAAATCTAATGATGCAAAAGAGTCAGAAGTTATGGCAGCGCTTAATAAAGGAAATTGGTTTTCTATTGCTTTAGTTGCTATTTCATGTTATTTTTTAGTTAAATGGATGTTGCCAGAAACAATGAAAATGAATTTCTTCGAAACAGGTGGAAACGTGTTAAAAGATATTTCTGCAATGCGTGTATTTTATGCTACACTTGTTGGGTTGGTAGTAGGAGCCGGAATTTCATCAGTAACAGAATATTATACAGGATTAGGTAAAAAACCAATTTTAAAAATTGTACAACAATCTAGCACAGGAGCAGGAACAAATATTATTGCAGGATTGGCAACAGGGATGATTTCTACATTCCCAACAGTATTGTTATTTGCTGCTGCAATTTGGTCGTCTTATGCTTTTGCAGGATTTTATGGAGTTGCTTTAGCAGCTTCAGCAATGATGGCAACTACAGCAATGCAATTAGCAATTGATGCTTTCGGACCTATTGCAGATAATGCAGGTGGTATTGCAGAAATGAGCGAACAAGATCCAATTGTTAGAGAACGTACAGATATTTTAGATGCCGTTGGTAATACAACTGCAGCAACAGGTAAAGGTTTTGCAATCGCTTCTGCGGCTTTAACTTCATTAGCGTTGTTTGCTGCCTATGTGACGTTTACAGGAATTGACGGAATTAACATCTTTAAAGCACCAGTATTAGCAATGCTATTTGTGGGTGGAATGGTGCCTGTAGTATTTTCTGCATTAGCAATGAATGCAGTTGGTAAAGCAGCTATGGAAATGGTGGAAGAAGTTAGACGACAGTTTAGAGAGATTCCAGGAATTATGGAAGGCACAGGGAAACCTGAATATGATAAATGTGTAGCTATTTCTACAGAGGCATCTTTAAGAGAAATGATGTTACCAGGTCTTTTAACAATCGGATTCCCATTAGTAATTGCTTTTGTGCCGATGTTATTTGGTATGGATAATTTGATGATTGCCGAAATGTTGGGTGGTTATATGGCAGGTGTTACTGTAAGTGGTGTGCTTTGGGCTATTTTCCAAAACAATGCTGGTGGTGCTTGGGATAATGCTAAAAAATCTTTTGAAGCAGGAGTTGAAATTAATGGGGAAATGACTTTTAAAGGTTCTGAAGCGCATAAAGCGGCAGTTACTGGAGATACCGTTGGAGACCCATTTAAAGATACATCTGGTCCGTCAATGAATATTTTAATTAAGTTAACGTGTTTAATTGGTTTAGTAATTGCGCCTATTTTAGGAGGGCATTCTGCAACTACTGAAGCTACTCATAATGAAATTAATAAAGAAGTTTCTGTTGAAGTAACTGTTGATGCAAATGATGATGCAAAAGCAGTGATTGTAACTTCAACTACTGAAAACGGAGAAACAGTAACGGAAGAAAAAAATGTTGAAGGAACGTTGGAAGAAGTGAAAGAGCAAGTAGAAACTTTAGAAAAAGATATAAAAGTTGAAGTGGAGGAGACTCACTAAACAACTTTTAATTGATATGAAAAAAAGCCAGCATTTGCTGGCTTTTTTGTTTTTTGACTATACTTTCGATAACCGATAATTATCTGTAAAGGAATCTCATTATTGTTAAAATCACACGATACAATCGTGCGATAGCGAGGTCACAACTCTATAATTATCGAGATTTAATCTGCGTCATTGGGCCTGTTATCATTCCTACTAAGGCAGGAACCTTAATTCTGCAAGTTGTTTTATTATTCAATTAAAACCAGTTACCCAGTCAAAAATTAAATCTAATAAACGTACCCACCATTTTTTCTTTTTTTTTGGGAGTTGATTTTTTTCTTTTAGACATATTTAAAACAACCCATGAATCTGAGCATCGATACGCTCAATAACAGAAGCTAAATCTTCTTGGTTATCAACAAAATTTAGGTTATCAACATCAATAATAAGTAGTTTTCCTTTGTCGTATTTACTTATCCACGCTTCGTAACGTTCGTTTAAACGACTTAAATAATCAATAGAAATAGAGTTTTCATAATCGCGCCCACGTTTGTGAATTTGACCCACCAATGTTTCAATGCTTCCACGTAAATAGATTAATAAATCTGGTGGAGTTACCAAGTTTTCCATCAATTCAAACAACGAAGAGTAGTTGCTGTAATCTCTATTGGTCATTAATCCCATAGCATGAAGATTGGGTGCGAAAATGCTGGAATCTTCATAAATGGTTCTGTCTTGAATTATATTTTTACCGCTTTTTCTTAATTCTAATATTTGTCGAAATCTACTGTTTAAGAAAAAAACTTGAAGATTAAAACTCCAACGCTCCATTTCGCCATAAAAATCATCTAAATATGGATTTTCATCTACAGATTCATAATGTGGAGTCCATTTATAATGCTTGGCTAACAATTTTGTGAGGGTTGTTTTTCCGGCTCCAATATTACCTGCAATGGCTACGTGCATAATTAATTATTTTTTGAGAATGCTAAGTTAATTAAATTTTTAATGAATTATAGTATCCTGTAAATATAAATATTGATTAAAAATCAATGTTTTTTTCTTTCCAATAAGTTTTACAAAATTAAAACCGCTTTCCATTTCAATTGCTTCAAAATCAGTAATTACTTGTGAATAAAGAGTTGTTTTTTTCGATTTGTAATCATATAACTCGAGTTTATTTTCATCCGTATTAAAAAGCCATAGTGTATTTGTGATGCCTTTTTTTGCAAATGAAATAGTGTTTTGAAAAATTATAGATTCAATTAAATTTAACTGATTGTCTAAAATGATGACAGTATTGAAGTCACCATAAAATAACACAATTTTTTGAGAGTTTATAATATCTACAGAAGAAATTTTTCCAAGCGATATGTTCTTGTATGAGACTGTATTGTTACTATTTTTTTTAATCAATATATTATTAAAAACAACATAGGAGGCATCCAAAACATCAACACCAATAGAGTCAATCTTTTGTTCATCACTTTGAGAAAATGAAGAAGAAAAAATAATTAAAATCAAAAATTTTAAAAGGGACTGCATGCTTCAAATATAGTAATTTTGCTGTTAACAAACCATTTTATAGCCAAACCCACGAACGTTTAGTATTTGAATGCTTGTGTCGTTTTTTAATTTTTTACGAAGTTTTGAGATAAAAACGCCCATGCTTCTTGCATTAAAAAAATCATCACCTCCCCAAAGTTTTTTAGGATTAATGAACGATCTAAGACTTTGTTTTTATTTTTTATTAGATTAAAAAGTAAGTGTGCTTCACGATGTGTAATATCAATTTGATTTTATAATGTCGTATAATTATATTGAATTATTTTTTGCAAGATTGAAGCGAAAATATTGTGAAAAAGAAACAATATAATACGACATTATAAAGTTAATTTGTTATTAGACGTGCATCATTCCATTGGCGAGGAATATCTGCAAAGTTATCTCGATGAATTCTGTTATAAATTTAACAGAAAGCACTTCAATTCTGTATTCGACAGAATGGTAACTAACTCTGTATCTTATGAATGGAGCGTAAATAGGTGGCTAATCCGAAAGTCATATTATATTATTAAAAGAAAGATAGCAATTGGAAATTTATTTTTTCAGTAAAAAATTTAACCGAAAACACTACTATAAATAGAGATGGTTTTAGTGAAAACTTTACAAGCATATCTAGTTATTTTGTGCTGCCAAAACGCTATATATTTACGGTGAAATATAATTTGTAGTGATTTTTCTTTCAACTATTATACGTTAAAATAACAATTCACACCGTCATCTAAAATTACGGTGTGAATTATTACATTAAATTTGTGGTCGAACAAAATTTATTTAATTAATAACTTTTTGGTAATTGTTGTGTTTTGAGTATTCATTTTTACAAAATACAAGCCTGTAGACAGTCTTGAAGTATCAATTTTTAAAGAATTTTGTAAATTTTCATTTTTTGAATAGTAAACTAATTTTCCAAAAGAGTTAAATATTCTTACAGAAACAGCATCACTTTTATCCCAAGTCAAGTTCAATTCTTTTGAAGCAGGATTTGGATACATAGCAATTGAATTTAATTCAAATTCATTAACATTCAAACTAGGATTATATAAATCAGACTTCCACAAACCTCGTCCGTATGTTCCTGCATAAATTTTATTTGTTGCTGTATTTATTTCAAGTTCACTAACAATAACATTAGGTAAATTATTGCTGTATGGTTGCCAGTTACTTGGCGTTGTATTATCTATATAATATACTCCGTAATTCATTCCTAAGTATAAACCGTTATCCGCATTATCTTGCCAAACCAATGCATTGGCATTAAAACCTGGCAAATCATATAAATACGAAGTCCAACTTGCACCTCCATTTACAGAAACATATACTTTCTGACTTCCTGTTGTTGCTATGGCAACTTTATTTGGATCTGTTGGGTGAATTGCAATGGAATTAATCGAACCAGAAAAACCAGTTAAAGAAGTCCAGTTTGTTGCGCCTCCATCAGTTGTTTTAAAGAGGTTTTCTCCACGAGAAGCATATAGTATTTCGCTATTTGTAGGTGCAATTTTTAAATGATTCAAATCTCCTCCAAGATTTTGAGAAATAGCAGTCCAAGCAAAGCCTCCATCGGTAGATTTATATACTTGGTCGTAACCAACATAAACAACATCTTGTAGTATAGGATCTTGTTCAAAAGGAGTTACCCAATCTCCTGATTTTCCATCAGGATTTGGTAATCCAAAATAATCTGTTCCTAAGTCGGTAGATTTATAAAGTGTCCCAAACTGCGATGTTCCATAAAGAATATTATTGTCTGTTTTATCAACAAAAGATTCCATACCATCTGCTCCTAGCCAATCTTTCCAAATACCTGTTGTGTCGTACGCAGAAGTTCCATTATCTTGAGATCCTCCAGTAATTATTTCAGGAGTTAATTGATTAACCCCAATTTTATAAAACTGTCTAATTCCTAATCCAAAAGTTAAATCAGTATAATAATTAGAGTTAATAACTGTTGGGTTTTCTGCTACAAAAATACCGCCGTCACTTCCTACATAAAGTTTCCCGTCGATGTACTCCATAATGTCAATATCTGCATGACAATAACCAATATTTTGTGATGCCGCATTTTGAGGAACCCATTGCGATGTTATATTAAAATTTACACCGCCATCTGTGGACATCCAAGATAATATTCCTGCAATATGAACTTCGTTTGCATTAGTTGGATTCACAGTAATGTCCATATCTCTTGGTGCTTGACCTCTATCATCTGAAGCTGTAGAACTATATCCAAAATAATTTTTTCCTGCGTGATTTAGTTTTGTAAAAGTATTTCCACTATCGGTTGATACATGAAAACCGCCAAAAAGACCTGATGAAGCCTCTAAAACATAAACTATAGAAGGGTCGCCTGCCGAAACTCCCATCATTTTTGCGCCAGATCCAAAAGTAGCGGTAGTAGTTTCAAATCCATCTTCAAAAACAATTCCTAAAGTTGGGTCAGCAACCAATACATCGTCAAGCGTAACTCCTCGTCCGTAATTTGCAGTACCTTCAAAAGCTATATAATAATCTGCTGATGGATTAGGAAGATTTAAAGTAACATCTGCCCAACTAGTAATTTCGCTAGTGTAATTTGCTAATTCAATCCAAGCTCCAGTAGCAGTTGTTTTGTATAGTACTTTTAATTCATCTTGATCATCACTCCAAACTACTTGCGTATGAGAGAAAGTAAGTGTTGGCGCAACTGATCCAGAGAGATTCATAGAAGGAGATTCTAGTCTTGTTATTGGAGAAGAAAAATCTCCAATATAGAAAAGCGCCATAGAACTTCCTGTTTTAGGAATTACTGTGTTGTTTTCATTACTTCCAGAAGTTGCCCAGTCATTAGTACCCGTAATGTATTCTTGACTCCAACCAGCAACGCTAGTATCTAGAGAGCTAAAAGTAACGCCTCCATCAATTGATTTATAAAAATTATTTCCAGACGCATAAATAGTATTGGTATCTCCTGGTTTAAACTCAATATCAAATCCTGTTGTTGCAGCAGCATTTATAGTTGTCCAATTTACGCCTCCATCAGTAGATTTGAATATTCCTCCATTTTGAACACTGCAATACATTTTAGCTGTATTTGTAGGGTCTATTAAAATTTTATTAACACTTCCACTTCCTGTATCGGCTAAAAGATTCCATGTAGCACCACTATCGATAGATTTGAATATAATTCCACTAGAAGAGCCCCAAAAATACGTTGCAGAGTTTGTAGGATCTATAGTTAAGGAATATACGTTTAGATTGGAAAGATTGTCCGTTAATACAGTCCAATTTGTTCCACCATCTATACTTCTCCATACACCACCTGTTTGTGCACCTATAACGATATGATTTGTATTCGCTTTATCAACAGCAAGCGCCGTAATTCTCCCAACGCCAGGATTCCATCCGCTAGTTTGATTCCAATAAGCTGGGCCTAAATCTTCCCAGTTACCAACAGAATTTGCGCTTGCCTGAAAATTTTTAGAATTTTGATTTTTATTATAGCGCTCCAATTCATTAAAATAAAAATCAGGAGATTTTAACATTCCATTTTCGTCCATACTTCTTAATGCTTGATATTCCCATCTTTTGTATGGTTTGTAGCCTTTCCCTCTTTCTGTTCCTACAATACTGAAGTGTTCTTCGGCTTTTATTTGAATTTCTTGAACAGTATAAGTTCCTACACTAATCATTCTTTTATATTCTTGAGAAAAAGAATTTAATGAGAGTAGAAATACGGTTAGAATAAAATAGTTTTTCATGATTTTATAGAGGATTTAGAGTTACAAGCATAGCGTTTATTTTTCAAAGGCTTTCTTCACCTTTTCTACATAATCTAATTTCTCCCAAGTAAAAGTTTCCACTTCTTTACTCACAGATTTTCCGTCAGGCGAATGAAAAGTAACCGTTTTCACTTCAGGGGTTCTTCCCATATGGCCATAAGCTGCAGTTTCTAAATAGATTGGGTTTCTAAGTTTCAATCTTTTTTCAATGGCAGCTGGACGCATATCAAATAGTTTTTCTACTATTTTAGAAATCTCTCCATCGGTTAAATCTATTTTTGAAGTTCCGTAGGTATCTACATTTATAGATGTTGGTTGTGCAACTCCAATAGCATAGGATACTTGCACTAATATTTCATCGCTAATACCAGCAGCCACCATATTTTTTGCAATGTGTCGTGCCGCATAAGCAGCGCTTCTATCTACTTTACTTGGATCTTTTCCTGAAAAAGCGCCACCTCCATGAGCACCTTTTCCACCATAAGTATCCACAATAATTTTACGCCCGGTTAAACCAGTATCTCCATGAGGTCCGCCAATAACAAATTTACCAGTTGGGTTTATATGATATGTAATTTGGTTGTCAAATAATGTTTGTAGTTGTTGAGGTAGTTTTGCAATAACTCTTGGTATTAAAATAGAAACTAAATCACTTTTAATTTTTGCCAACATGGTTTCGTCTTCATCAAAATCATCATGTTGCGTAGAAATTACGATGGTATCTATTCGTTGCGGTACATTGTCATCTGAATATTCAATGGTAACCTGACTTTTAGCATCGGGTCTTAAATATGTGATGTCAGAATCTTCTCTTCTTAATTTAGCTAATTCAACTAAAATACGATGACTTAAATCCAATGCCAATGGCATATAATTCTCCGTTTCTTTGGTTGCGTAACCAAACATCATTCCTTGATCACCAGCTCCTTGCTCTTCATCACCTCTGTCAACTCCTTGATTTATTTCTGTTGATTGTTCGTGAATGGCGCTAAAAACACCACACGAATTTCCATCAAACATATACTCGCTTTTTGTGTACCCAATTTTATTGATTACATCTCGAGCAATTTTTTGAACATCTAAATACGTAGTTGAGTTTACCTCACCAGCTAATACAACTTGACCAGTAGTAACTAAGGTTTCGCAAGCCACTTTTGAGTTAGGGTCAAAGGCTAAAAAATGATCGATTAATGCATCAGAAATTTGATCGGCAACTTTATCTGGGTGCCCTTCTGAAACGGATTCTGAGGTAAATAAATATGGCATAACTATTATTTTATATATTAATTACGAATCAGAAAGAAAAATAGAAAGTGCTAAAGAAAGTATAAACTTACTGCTTTAGCATTTTTTTTGAAGAGGTTGCAATCAGTTCAAATTTTTCCCCTGTGATTCGGGTACAAATTTATAACAATTATTAATAATTAAATAAAAAATGAATTAATTTTTTTCGGAAAACGGAAAAAGAGACAAAAGGTTGCCCACTAAATAATTTATACATTACTTTGCATCTAAGTTCAGTTACTTATTGATCATGTTATAAAGAAAGGCAGAGGGATTAGACCCGTTGAAGCCTTAGCAACCCTTTTTTCGATGGTTATCGAGATGAAGAAGGTGCTAAATTCTACCAATTTTTTTGGATGGATAACAAAATGAATTTCAAAAAATTCTCCTCTTTTTATAATATTTTCTATTCGTACAAAACATTAAATTTTTGACGTTGAAAAACATATTACATCATATTGCTATTAATGAATTTGAAACCGAAACTGGTTTTAAATCCAATTTTGATTTAACCTATCAATTGTATGGGCAACCCTTACATTCGGCTCCAATTGTGTTGGTAAGTCATGCCTTAACAGGTAATTCTGAAGTCGCTGGTGAAAACGGCTGGTGGAAAGGAATTATAGGAAAAGATAAATTAATTAATACCGATGTTTATACCGTATTATCTTTTGATATTCCTGGTAATGGTTATGATAAGACTCCTGCTAAACTTATCAAAAATTACAAGGATTTTAAACCTCGTGATATTGCTAAATTATTTGGGTTAGGTCTAGAAAACTTAAATATTGATAAATTGCATGCTACAATAGGACCTTCATTAGGTGGTGGAATTGCTTGGGAAATGGCAGTATTATTTCCTGATTTAATGACGCACTTGATTCCTTTAGGTTCAGATTGGAAAACTTCGGATTGGATTATCGCACATAATTTAACACAAGAGCAAATATTGAATAATTCATCAAGACCACTACACGATGCACGTTTAATGGCAATGCTTTTTTATAGAACAGCAGGCTCGTTTAAACATCGTTTTAACAGAAGTGTCAATGAAGAAAAAGGAATTTTTAATTCTGAAAGTTGGTTGTTGCATCATGGTAAAAGAATAGAAGAACGTTTTGATTTAGAGTCGTATCAATTAATGAACCATTTATTAACGCATATTGACATAACACGTGGTCGAGGAAATTTTAAAGAAGTCGCGCAAACAATAAATGCAAAAATTACGCAAGTAATTATTGATACAGATATCTTTTTTGTTCCTGATGAAAATATTGAAACCGCTAAAATTCTCGACGAATTGAATATTGAAAATGAATTAAAAGAAATAAAATCTATCTATGGTCATGATGGATTTTTAATAGAATTTGCCCAATTAGAAATATTATTAAAAGATATATTTTGACATTCTACGTCATGCTGAACTTGTTTCAGCATCTCATTATTAAAATAGCACCATGAAAGATTACAATTTCGAAACCGAAGCCATAAGAACGCAAACCGAGAGGACTCAGTTTTCTGAACATTCAACACCACTTTACTTAACGTCGAGTTTTGTTTTTGATGATGCCGAAGATATGCGGGCTTCTTTTGCAGAAGAGAAAGAGAAAAATTTATACAGCAGATTTAGCAACCCTAATACCACAGAATTTGTAGATAAAGTGGTAAAAATGGAAGGTGCGGAAAGCGGTTATGCTTTCGCAACAGGTATGGCAGCAGTGTTTTCGACATTCGCTGCATTGTTAGATAGTGGAGATCATATTGTTTCTTCACGTTCTGTTTTTGGGTCAACACATGCGCTTTTTACAAAGTATTTGCCAAAATGGAAAATAGAAACTTCTTATTTTGATGGAACTAAAGCGGAAGACGTTGAGAAGCTAATTCAGCCTAATACCAAAATCTTGTACGCCGAATCGCCTACAAACCCTGGGGTTGACATCCTTGATTTAGCAATTTTAGGTCAAATAGCCAAAAAGCATAGATTGTTATTGGTGATTGATAATTGTTTTGCCACACCATATTTACAACAACCAATTAAATTTGGAGCCGATATTGTAATTCATTCAGCAACCAAATTAATGGATGGTCAAGGTCGTGTGTTAGGTGGAGTTGCAGTTGGTAAAAAAGAATTGATTCGTGAAATATATTTATTTTCAAGAAACACAGGTCCGGCATTATCACCTTTTAATGCGTGGGTATTGTCAAAAAGTTTAGAAACATTGGCGGTTAGAGTTGATAGACATTGCGAAAATGCTTTGAAAGTAGCAACGCGTTTAGAATCAAATTCAAAAGTGAACTGGGTAAAATATCCATTCTTAAAATCACATCCACAATACGAAGTTGCTAAAAAGCAAATGAAATTGGGGGGCAACATTATTGCATTTGAAGTAAAAGGAGGCATTGAAGCTGGGCGAAAATTCTTAGATGCAATTAAAATGTGTTCGCTTTCTGCAAATCTTGGCGATACTAGAACCATTGTTACGCATCCAGCATCAACAACACACAGCAAGTTAAGTGTAGATGATAGGTTGCAAGTTGGGATTACTGATGGTTTGGTTAGAATTTCTGTCGGTTTGGAAAATGCAGATGATGTAATTTTAGATTTGGAACAGGCGTTTGATAATTAGCTTAATTTTAACAAAGAGTTTAATCAAAATTAATTCCTATTTTTGTTCATAAGAAAATAAAAAGTGATAAAGGAAAAATATAAAGTTAGTATTGAAGAATTTGATGGGAAAAACTATCAAATTAGACTTATCGAACATGAAGACAATGCAATTTTAACTCACTATTTGCATAATATTCATAATGGCGTTTCAAAACACTATAAAAAAGATGCTTTAAAAGCTATCAAAAAATTTGTTGAATGCAAGCAAGATGAAGATTTTTCAATTGTTGAGGAAGAAGCATTACAACAATTACTTTTTGAAGTTGAAAACGTACCGTTTCCAACACCTAAGAATTATACTTTTAAGTTTATTGATTTATTTGCAGGAATTGGTGGTTTCAGATTAGCATTCCAAAATATTGGAGGAAAATGCGTTTATACCAGCGAATGGGATAATGCAGCAAAAAAGACGTATCGAGAAAATTTTGGTGAAATACCATTTGGAGATATAACAAAAGAAAGTACTAAAAACTATATTCCTAAGGAGTTTGACGTTTTATGTGCAGGGTTTCCTTGTCAAGCATTTTCCATTGCAGGAAATAGAAAAGGATTTGCAGATACAAGAGGAACATTGTTTTTTGATGTAGAAAAAATCATTGAAAAACACAGACCGAAAGTTGTTTTTCTTGAAAATGTTAAAAATTTGATTTCTCACGATAACGGAAAAACTTTTGACATTATTATTGAAATTTTAAAAGAAAAATTAGGGTATAAAGTTTTTAGTTCTGTCTTAAATTCAATGACACATGCAAATATTCCGCAAAATAGAGAACGTATTTTTATTGTTGCTTTTGATCCAAAACAAGTGCCTAATTTTGAAAATTTTAAGTTTCCTGAAAAAATAAAACTTACCAAAACCATTCACGATATTTTAGAAATAGGGAAACAAGAAAATAGATATTACTACCCAAAAGACCATCAATATTACCCTGAATTAGAAAAAGCAATGACTTCAAAAGACACTGTTTATCAATGGCGTAGAGTTTATGTAAGAGAAAATAAAAGTAATGTTTGCCCTACTTTAACTGCAAATATGGGGACAGGTGGACATAATGTTCCGTTAATAAAAGATAATTATGGAATTAGAAAATTAACACCAAGAGAGTGTTTTTCTTTTCAAGGTTATCCGCAAAATTACGTTTTACCAAACCTTGCAAACGGAAGATTATATATGCAGGCAGGAAATTCAGTAACTACAACATTAATCGAAAGAATTGCGAATGAAATCACAAAAGTTTTATGAAATCATTCGCAGAAATTGACATTGAAAATAACGGAGATTATTTAAACTTACTTTCTGCTATTCCATTTATAAATTACAGAGTTGCTGAAAATATTTTTTGCAGAAGTTTC
>CAZUFO010000010.1:0-7623 GCA_964619615.1 uncultured Lutibacter sp.
ATAATGCTAATTTTCAAATTATTTATATTTCTATCAAAGACAAATTTATTGCTGTATTGAATAGCTGTTAATGACGTTAATTTAGATAGTATTCTATTCGTATTTATCTTTGTTGCGACAACAATGACTTCTTGTAAATCATCAAAAAGTTGTGGTTTAACTGGAAAAACCGATATCCAAAATCCTAGTACACTCAAAGTAATAAACCTCAATTCTTAAACTATAGCTTAATAAGTTAAAGGAGTTTCTCCATTATCACATAATCAATTTTGCCTTTCCTGAATTTACTCTTGGTTTCGTACATTTCAAATTTTTGATAAAACCCAATTTTATCTTGACGTGCATTACACCAAATTTTTGAAGAATTCAAATTCTTGACATGGTCAAAAACGTATTTCAAAAGCAGACTTCCAAAACCATTCCCTTGAACTGACTTTTTAGTTGCCAATTTTCTGAATTGAGCACTATCTTTTTTAAAAAATAGAGATACCACACTCACTAATTCATCTTTATAAAAAAAACCGAAGTGATTACCTTCATTGTCATTTGGTAATTTCACCAAATCAATAGAAGCGTTAGGATACATGGCCTCTAATCTAAGAGACCATGTTTCTAATCCTTTTATTTCTTTAATTTCAACCAAGGTGTTCTACTATAAAGAAGCTAAACTCGCTTTCAAGGTTTCGATTTTCGCCAACGCATCTGCTTCTTTTTTACGTTCGTTTGTAATTACTTGTTCTGGTGCATTATTTACAAACCGCTCATTACTCAACTTCTTTTGAACAGATTTTAAAAAGCCTTCATTATAACTTAACTCTTCTTCAAGTTTTGTTTTTTCGGCTTCTACATCAATTTCTTCATCAAACGGAATAAAATATTCGTTAGATTTTACTCTAAAACTCAACGCATCGTTTACAGAATTTGTTACATAATTGATTGACTCTGAATTTGTCAACTTTTCTATTACAACATCAAAATCTTTATTAATTGCCTCATTCTCTAAAACTGACAAGGAAATTTTTTCTTTGAAAGGAATGTTTTTATCTTTTCTGATATTTCTAATATTAGAAACCACCTCAGCAACACTATCAAAATCTTTTATCAATTGATTATTTACAGTGGTTACTTTTGGATATTCAGCAATTATCAATGCTTCTTCTGGAGTTCTATCAGAAATATACTGCCAAATTTCTTCGGTAATAAATGGCATAAACGGATGCAATACTTTTAAATTATCTTCTAAAATAGCAATTGCATCATTATATGTTTTCGCATCAATTGGTTGTTGATATGCAGGTTTTATCATTTCTAAAAACCATGAAGAATAATCATCCCAAAGTAATTTGTAAATACTCAATAATGCTTCACTAATTCTGAATTGTTCAAACGAAGCATCAATACTTTTAAGCGTTTCTTGAAACTTTGCTTTGTACCATTCAATTGCAATTTTTGAAGATGCAGGTTGCTCAATACTATCAGAAACTTCCCAGCCTTTTACCAATCTGAATCCGTTCCATATTTTACTCGAAAAATTACGTCCTTGCTCACATAACGACTCATCAAAAGGCAAATCATTACCAGCAGGTGAACTCATTAGCATACCAACTCTAACACCATCTGCGCCATAAATTTTCATCAATTCAATTGGATCTGGGGAATTACCAAGAGATTTTGACATTTTGCGCCCTTGTTTATCTCTTACAATTCCTGTGTAATAGACATTCTTAAACGGTAATTCGCCTTTATATTCATAACCAGCAATAATCATTCTTGCCACCCAAAAGAACATAATTTCTGGAGCGGTAACAATATCATTTGTTGGGTAATAATAATTTATATCTTCATTATCAGGATTCATAATTCCATCAAAAACCGACATTGGCCATAACCAAGATGAAAACCAAGTATCCAACACGTCTGGATCTTGTTTTAAGTCGCTAATAGTTAATGCATCATTATTCGTTTTTGCTTTTGCTAAAGGAAGTGCTTCTTCAATAGTTGGAGCTACTACAAAATCATTCACACCATCCGCATAAAAATAGGCTGGTATTTGATGTCCCCACCATAACTGGCGAGAAATATTCCAATCACGCACATTTTCCATCCAATGGCGATATGAATTTTTGAATTTTGCTGGATGAAACTGAATATCATCATTCATCACATGATCCAATGCTGGTTTAGCCAAATCTTTCATACTCAAAAACCATTGCGCTGAAATTTTAGGTTCAATAACGGCTTTGGTTCTTTCAGAAGTACCCACTTTATGCATATGCTGTTCAACCTTCACTAAACAACCTAAACTTTCTAATTCTTTGGTGATTTCTTTACGAACCACAAAACGATCTTTACCTTGATAATGCAATCCGTTAGAATTCAAAGTTGCATCATCATTAAAAATATCAATTACTTCTAACTTGTGCTTTTCACCTAAAATTTTATCGTTTTGATCGTGAGCAGGTGTTACTTTTAAACATCCGGTACCAAATTCAACATCTACATATTCATCTTCAATAATAGGAATTACTCTATTTGCAATTGGTACAATTGCCTTTTTACCTTTTAAGTGTGTAAACCGTTCATCATTTGGGTTGATACAGATAGCCGAATCACCCAAAATAGTTTCAGGTCGTGTAGTTGCAATGGTTAGCACCTCATCACTTCCTTCTATTTTATAATTTACATAGTATAAGTTTCCTTGTCTTTCTTCAAAAATAACTTCTTCATCAGATAGGGTCGTTTTTGCAACAGGATCCCAATTTACCATTCTGTAACCACGGTAAATCAATCCTTTTTCATGTAAATCTAAAAATGTTTTAATTACGGATGCTGACAAATCGTCATCCATTGTAAATTTAGTACGTTCCCAATCACAAGAAGCACCTAGTTTTTTTAATTGCTCTAAGATAATACCACCATGTTTATGCGTCCAATCCCAAGCATGACCTAAAAATTCTTTACGGGTAAGGTCATTTTTTTCAATCCCTTCTTCTTTCAGTTTAGCAACAACTTTCGCCTCAGTAGCAATAGATGCATGATCTGTACCTGGTACCCAACAAGCGTTATATCCTCTCAACCTTGCACGACGAATTAACACATCCTGAATCGTATTATTTAGCATGTGCCCCATATGCAATACTCCAGTTACATTTGGCGGAGGAATAACAATAGTGTATGCTTCCTTTTCATTAGGTGTTGAATGAAAATAATTATGCTCCATCCAGTAGTCATACCACTTCTGTTCTACTTCAATTGGACTGTATTTTGTTGGAATATTCATTTTGGCTTAATATTTGCATTTTACAATTTACAAATGTACAATTAACAGATTGATTGTAAAATATTTTGAAAACAAAAAAAAAATAGTAATTTTACCTCTTTAAACCCAATATTAATTATGAAAAAAATAGCAATACTATTATTCTTAGGTGTCTTTTCAATTTCATTGAATGCACAAGACAATACAGCAGAAAAAAAGGATGGACCAGCGTTTAAATTTGAACATGAAACCGTTGATTATGGAAAGATTGAAAAAGGATCTGATGGCGTTCGTACTTTTGTATTTACAAATGTAGGAAATGCCCCTCTAATTATTGAACAAGTTAAAGCAAGTTGTGGCTGTACAGTTCCAACTAAACCTGAGCAACCTATTATGCCTGGAGAAAAAGGAGAAATAACAATAAAGTATGATACGAATCGTGTTGGTGGATTCTCAAAATCAATTACCATTACTTCCAATGCAACAGAGGCAAGAAAAGTTATAAGAGTAAAAGGTTTGGTAGAAAAACCAAATACTAGTAGTGTTGTTGAAAAACCAAAATCAGTGATGTCTAATAACTAAGTATTAAAAACATAAACTATTGAAGCATCTGTTAAAAGCAGGTGCTTTTTTTTTTATAGAAGATTTTTTAATTTGAATTCAAAAGTCAATTCTTTTCCATTTCTATCCACACTTATTCTAAGTAATTTACCATCACCAGCATAAAATTTCTGAACTATATTTTGTAATTGATAATTATATGCACGTCTTCCATTAATTTTTAATAAATAATCACCAACGTGTAACCCGGATTTTTCAGCAGGAGAATCTTTTCTAACATAGGCAATTTTACAAACAGGTTTTAAACTAAATCCATAAACATAATTGAACGTAATTGTATTTGCTGATGAAGCGCTTGGGGTATTATTATACACATTAAAAACTGTATTTTGTAATTCTTTTACCAATGTTTTCCCTCCATGAATCAATTCAAACTTTAGCGTTTGAGGCTCTTGATTCCCAATAAATTTGTAATTATGTGCTTTTGAAAACAAAGAAAAGAATAACAATAAGATAAGCGAAATGTTAAATAGTGGTCTATTCATAAAACATCCATAATATTGCTTAAATATAATAAAATGTAAAACGAGTATATAATATTTAAGAAATATTTAACCTTTCAAAAATTAATAAAATCACAGCGTATTTTAGATAAATTTTTGCAATTTTGTAAAAAATAAAACAATGCCAATAATATCATTCAAAGGAAATTCAATGCCAGCATCACCTATTAGAAAACTGGTGCCTTATGCTGAAATCGCTAAGAAAAACAATGTTAAAGTATTTCATTTAAATATTGGTCAGCCTGATATTAAAACACCGCAAGTTGCATTAGATGCCATCAAAAATAATGTTATTGAAGTATTAGCGTATAGTCGTTCAGAAGGATCTGATACTTACAGAACTAAATTGGCAAATTATTACAGAGATAACAATATTAATGTTACAAAAGAAGATATTATTGTAACCACAGGAGGTTCAGAAGCTTTGTTGTTCGCTATGGGAACGATTGCCGATTTTGGTGATGAAATTATAATTCCAGAACCTTTTTATGCGAATTACAATGGCTTTTCAATAGCTAGTGGTATAAAAGTAGTTCCCGTAAACTCTAGTCTTGAAAATGGTTTTGCGCTTCCTGACATTTCAGAATTCGAAAAATTAATCACTAATAAAACTAAAGCAATTTTAATTTGCAACCCTGGCAATCCTACGGGTTATTTATATTCAAAAGAAGAAATTGAAAAACTTGCCGTTATTGTAAAAAAACATGATTTGTTTTTAATTGCTGATGAAGTGTATCGCGAATTTGTTTATGACGAAAGTGATGAACATTTTTCAGTATTAAACAATTTTGGACTGGAAAATTACGCCATTATAATCGATTCTGTTTCAAAACGTTACAGTATGTGTGGTGCGCGTGTGGGTTGCTTAGTTTCTAAAAACAAAGAAGTTATTGCTACTGCTATAAAATTTGCACAAGCACGTTTGAGTCCGCCAACCTACGCCCAAATTGCTAGTGAAGCCGCTTTAGAAACTCCACAAAGTTATTTTGATGATGTTATTGTGGAATATAAAGAACGTAGAGATACATTAATTACTGAACTTCAAAAAATTGAAGGCGTTCTAGTTTCAAAACCAAAAGGTGCTTTTTACTGTGTGGTTCAATTACCAATTGATGATGCTGATGATTTTGCACAATGGATGTTAGAAAAATTTGAGGACAATAAAGAAACCATCATGGTTGCACCAGCAAGCGGATTTTATTCAACTCCTGATTTGGGTAAAAACCAAATCAGAATTGCCTATGTTTTAAAGAAAGAAGATTTGATTCGTTCGGTAGAAATTCTTAAAATTGCATTGAATAAATACACCAACCAATAATTGAAAACACAACACAACATATCATTAAAAAAGTATAATACTTTTGGAATTGATGCAATTGCATCTCGTTTTTTAAGTGTTGATTCTGTTGCTCAATTAAGAACTATTTTAAGCGAAGAAACTGACATTTTTGTATTAAGTGGCGGCAGTAATTTACTGTTAACTAACAATGTAAACAGTTTAGTTTTACATATTAATATAAAAGGAATTGATATTATTGAAGAAACCGATTCAGATGTTTTTATAAAAGTACAAGCTGGTGAAAGCTGGCACGAATTTGTATTGTGGTGTATTAAACATGATTTTGGCGGATTGGAAAATCTATCATTAATTCCTGGCTCTGTTGGTACAAGTCCAATTCAGAATATTGGCGCTTATGGAGTAGAGTTAAAAGATGTTTTTCACAAATTAAAAGCAATAGAAGTATCAACTCAAAATAGAAGAATTTTTAATACTGAAGAATGTAATTTTGGGTATCGAAACTCCGTTTTTAAAAATGAGTTTAAAGGTAAATATATAATTACTTCCGTAATTTTTAAATTGACTAAGAACCATCATAAATTAAATTATTCATACGGTGCTATTCAATCTGAATTAGAAAAAAGAGGTATTTCAAAACCAACTATTAAAAATATATCTGATTGTGTTATTGATATAAGAAACAGTAAACTTCCGAATCCTGATGAGATTGGAAACAGTGGTAGTTTTTTTAAAAACCCTGTTATTTCAACAGAAAAATTCAACAAATTAAAAGAAAAACATCCTGGAGTTCCTTCTTATACTATTTCAGAAACAGAAATTAAAGTTCCGGCTGGTTGGTTAATTGAACAATGCGGTTTTAAAGGAAAACGTTTTGGTGATACTGGCGTGCACACAAAACAAGCCTTAGTTCTAGTGAATTATGGAAATGCAACTGGACAAGAAGTTTATGCTTTAGCGCAAAAAATTCAACAAACAGTTTTAACTACTTTTGATATTTCACTAGAAATTGAAGTAAATGTGATTTGAATTATAAATTGGTTTTTACATTCACAATAATTCAAAAACCAGTATCTTTGTACCATATATCTATATCATGAAGTTAGTATTAATTACTGTTGGTTTATTAGCATTGGCAGTCGCTGGAATTGCTATTAAAATATGGGCAAAAAAAGATGGGGAATTTGCTGGTACTTGTGCGAGCCAGAATCCACTTTTAAATAAAGATGGTGAAGCTTGTGGTTTTTGTGGCAAAACTGCAGACCTCTGCGAAAACAACTAATACATGAGCTTAGTTTTTGTAATTTTTATTGCAATTACTGTTATTCAACTCTGCTATTTTCTTTTTATTTTTTCTAGGTTTTCGTTTACGAAACAACCTGAAATTACTAAAACTGACATCCCTGTTTCTGTACTTATCTGTGCACGCAACGAATCAGAAAATATTCAAAAATTTTTACCTTCAATACTAAATCAACAATACCCCAATTTTGAAATCGTGTTGATTAATGATGGTTCTTTTGATAACACTTTACAACTATTTGAATCGATTCAAAAGAAACATAAAAATACACATCAAATAAAAATTGTTGATGTTATTGAAAACGAACATTTTTATGGTAATAAAAAGTATGCGTTAACCTTAGGAATAAAAGCTGCATCCAACGAATATTTATTATTTACGGATGCCGATTGCAAACCCGTCTCCAAACATTGGATTTCTGAAATGACTTCACATTTTTCATCAGAAAATGAAATTATACTTGGCTATGGATCTCATCAAAAAATAAAAAACTCATTCTTAAATAAACTCATCCGTTTTGAAACACTTTATACAGCACTTCAATATTTTTCTTATTCGAAAATTGGATTACCATACATGGGAGTTGGCAGAAATTTAGCCTATACAAAATCATTATTTTTCAAAGCAAATGGTTTTGCCA
>CAZUFO010000010.1:7694-16810 GCA_964619615.1 uncultured Lutibacter sp.
AATGTAGCAATCACTTTTAATCCAATTAGTTTTACTGTCTCGACACCTAAAACATCGTTCAAAAATTGGATACATCAAAAAAGAAGACATGTTTCAACAGCCAAATATTATAAACCAATTCATAAATTACTATTAGGGCTTTCTTATAGTTCACAATTACTATTCTGGGTGTTTGCTCTGCTCCTATTACTTTTAAATTATCAATGGGAATTGGTACTACTTATAGTTTTTATACGAATCTGCGTTCAATATTTCATCATTGGAAAAGCAGCGAAAAAATTAAAGGAACAAGACCTCATTGTTTTCATTCCAATTTTTGAAGTGTTTTTAATATCCGTACAATTGTTTATCTTTATAAAAAATAAAATTTCAAAACCCACACATTGGTAACCATTTATGACCAATACAGAAGAAATTCAAGAAATTATTGAGAATGCCCGCCAAGGGAAAGAAAGCGCTTTTAAAAAATTGCTAAATACTTTCTGGAGTGATGTGTATCGCTTTCAGTTTTCAAAAACAAATAATGAAGACGAAGCTGAAGATATAACGATCAAAACCTTTGCAAAAGCCTTTGACAAAATTGATTTATATAGCGACAATTATAACTTTAAGACCTGGTTAATTTCTATCTCTAAAAACATGTTTATTGATTCTGTTCGTGGAAATAAAAACGAAACCTTATCAATCAACAAAGAAAATTCCGAAGTGTATCATATTTCTGATGATGCGCCTTCGCCAGAAGATAAAATTATTATTGAGCAAAATTTAGCAGAATTGTTAGGCTACATCAAACAGTTAAAACCTACACATCAAGAAATTATTAACCTACGTTATTTTCAAGAACTGAGTTATAAAGAAATTGCAAGTTCTATGAATGAACCTATGAGTTCTGTGAAGGTAAAGTTATTGCGTGCAAAAAAACTATTGGCTCAAATTATTGATTCAAAAAAATGATCCAAAAATCAAAACCACTTGGTTCTGGGTTGCTTTTTGCAGGAGCCTCTACTGGAGATGGACGTGTTTGATAATTACTATTGCTGTATTTACAGCTATGTTTAGCACTACACTAACAACATTTGGAAGCATCACTAAGAGTATTGAGTAAAACGCTGTCTTTACTCACAAAAAGCGCAATAAAAAAATCGTATTGGTTTTAGATTTTCTTAATTGTATTTGGTGGTTGGTATCTTATGAATTTGTAAATTTGTAACCTAATTTTTTGTAAAATGTCTGAACAGATTACAGCAGAAAGACCTAAAAAACCAAAGTGGATTCGTGTAAAATTACCAACAGGTAAAAAATACACCGAGTTAAGAACACTGGTTAACAAATACGATTTAAATACTATTTGCGCAAGTGGTAGTTGCCCAAACATGGGCGAATGCTGGGGAGAAGGTACTGCAACCTTTATGATTTTAGGAAATATTTGCACACGTTCTTGTGGTTTTTGTGGCGTAAAAACGGGTAGACCAGATACTGTTGAGTGGGCAGAACCTGAGAAAGTGGCACGTTCTATTAAATTAATGGGAATTAAACACGCCGTTATCACCTCAGTTGATAGAGACGATTTAAAAGATGGAGGTTCTATTATTTGGGCAGAAACTATAAAAGCTATCCGAAGAGCAAATCCGACTACAACTTTAGAAACCTTGATTCCAGATTTTCAAGAAATCCATAGAAATATAGATCGTATTATTAAGGTTGCTCCAGAAGTAGTTTCACATAATGTGGAGACCGTGCGTAGGTTAACTCGTGAAGTTCGTATTCAAGCAAAGTATGACCGTAGTTTAGCGGTTTTAAAATATTTAAAAGCACAAGGAATTAGAAGAACAAAATCTGGTATTATGTTAGGTTTGGGTGAAAAAGAAGAAGAAGTAATTCAAACAATGCAAGATTTAGCAGACGCTAATGTTGATATTGTTACTATTGGTCAATATTTACAACCAAGCAAAAAACATTTGCCTGTAAAAGAATTTATCACTCCAGAACAATTCAAAAAATACGAAGAGATTGGACTTAAAATGGGTTTTAGACATGTAGAAAGTGGTCCGTTGGTTCGTTCTTCATATAAAGCACAGAAACATCTTTTATAGGTTTAACAAATACTTAACCATTGGCATTTAAACCTTTTCACATATTTTATATCTAAATAATATAGTTTTGTATTTCATAATAATTGAATAGTTTAGTTAATTATATCATCCACCAAAAAGGTGGATGCTTTTTTTATTGACCGATTTAAAAACTTTAAGTATCTTTACTTTATAATTAAACGCAATGGCAAAAGAATCGAATTTATTAGCAGGACTAATCTTAGGAATAGCTGCTGGAGTTGTTGGAGGCTTATTACTTGCTCCAACTTCTGGAAAAGAAACCAGAGAACTACTCAAAGAAAAAGCAACAAATTTCAAAAACGAAATCGACAAAAAGTTAGACACTTTAGATAAAGATTCTTTAAATGACTTAAAAGAAAAATTTAGTCATGTTAAAAAAGAGGCCTCCGAGGAATATAAAAATATTGCCAAAAAAGTAAGAACCTTAGAAAAAGAAATTGAAGATAAAATTGCAAACTTAAGAAAACAAGCATCTAATTTAGATTCAGAAACTACCTAATATATAGTATGATAGATTTAGTGAAAAATTATTTTGAAAAACGATTTCAGCTTGTTAAATACGAACTGATTGGTGTTTTTGCCAATGTAGCATCAGGATTAGTAACCTCACTTCTTTTATTAATTCTGGCATTATTTATTTTATGTATGTTTAGTTTTGCAATGGCATTTTGGCTTGGGCAATTATTAGGCAATACAGCTTTAGGGTTTGCAATTGTTGGTGGGTTTTACACGTTGCTTTTTATTATATATATTTTTATAAGTAAAGATAAAGTTGAGTTAAAAATAAAAGATCAAATAGTTAAGGCTGCTTTGTCTGCTGAAGAAAGAATAATTGAGGATGATGTCTAAAAATATAACTACATATCAGGAGTTAATTACTGCAAAAACTGATTTAAAATCAGAAGTTTCTATTCTTGAAAAAGAGTTAAAGAGTAATAAAATATTAAAAGTTTTCACTTCCATTTTTGAAGGGAAATCTTTAAAAGAACCTTTATTAGATTCAATAGATTTAAAAAGCATACTAGCGAGCACTTTGGGTAATTTAGCCAGCACTTTTTTATTGTCAAATAAATTTATTCGAAAATACTTTATTGCATTTTCTATCATCAAAGAAACAGTACCTTATGCTTTTAATAAAATTAAGGAAATGATGGATCAAAATGAAATATCTAAAAAAAATGAAGTTTAACAAAAACACTTCATTTTAATAAATACTGTTATTTGAAAAATCAAACAAACTGAGGTTAATTCTCATAACATCAATAGTACTTTTAAATATTTCGTTTGATTTAATTTCAAAAAGCATTGCTAGAAACAGCTTAAATAATAATGAGATAATAACTATTATAAAAGATGTTTTAATTCTAATAAAAACGAAGAATAGTGGAGTAGCATTTGGGTTAGGTTCAAACATGCCTTCCACAATAAAAACAATTTATTTTCAACTATTACCCATTGTTTTTCCTGGTCTATGTGTTTAGAATGGTTCTTATAACAACTGAATTTCCTAGGTTAACAGTAATAAGTATCGCCTTTGCTACTGGTGGAGGATTCGAAAATATTTATGACCGAATAGCTTATGGTTCTGTTACTGACTTTATAAACCTAAAAATTGGAATATTAAAAACAAGCATCTTTAATCTTGCGGGTGTTTCAATAATAATCGGAATGTTTTTAGTTTTTTTTTAGGAATTATTTTGAATAGAAAAACAACTTAAAATTAACGTATCGCATTAATAACATCGTGTTTAGTAATAATTTGAAAAGTATCGTTTCCTAAATCTACCAAAACAGCATTGTTCTTTTTATTGATTAACTGAGATATTTTTGAAAGCGGAGCATTCTTATCAACTATTGGAAATGGCTCTTGCATCACCTCTTTTATTGGTTTGCTTGATACATTTCTATCTTCAAAAAAGAGTTGAAATAAATCTGCTTCATCCACCGAACCTACAAAACCATCTTTATCAACTACAGGAATTTGAGAAATTCCGTTTTCGCGCATACGCTCAATAGCGTGCGAAACCAATTCTTCTTTCTTTAAGCTTATCAGCGTTTTGCCGACTCTATCTTGCACCAAATCAATTGCTTTGGTAATTTCTTTATCTAAGAATCCACGTTCACGCATCCATTCATCATTAAACATTTTACCAACATATCTAGAACCATGATCGTGGAATAACACAACAACCACATCATCTTTAGTGAAATGTTTTTTTAGTTGTAGCAAGCCTTTTATTGCTGAACCTCCAGAATTACCAACAAAAATCCCTTCTTCTTTTGCGATTTTTCGGGTATAAACTGCTGCATCTTTATCGGTTACTTTTGTAAAGCCATCAATTAATGAAAAGTCAACATTTTTCGGCAAGATATCTTCACCAATTCCTTCGGTGATGTATGGGTAAATTTCATTCTCGTCAAAAATACCCGTCTCATGATACTTTTTGAATACTGACCCGAAAGTGTCAATTCCCCAAATTTTTATATCAGAATTTTGTTCTTTCAAATACTTTCCAATTCCACTAATTGTTCCGCCAGTACCAACACCAACTACAAAATGTGTGATTTTACCATCGGTTTGCTCCCAAATTTCTGGTCCGGTTTGTTCATAATGCGCCAAAGCATTTGATGGATTATCATACTGATTTACATACCAAGAATTTGGAGTTTCTTCAGCTAATCTTTTAGAAACCGAATAATAAGAACGTGGATCTTCTGGCTCTACATTTGTTGGACAAACCACAACCTCTGCTCCTACCGCACGCAAAATATCCATCTTCTCTCTCGATTGTTTATCGGATATTACACAAATCAATTTATAACCTCTAATAATTGCAACCAACGCCAAACCCATTCCAGTATTTCCAGAAGTACCTTCAATTATAGTTCCTCCAGGTTGTAAACGACCATCTGCTTCCGCATCATCAATCATTTTTACAGCCATTCTATCTTTTGCAGAATTCCCAGGGTTGAATGTTTCAACCTTTGCCAATACCAAAGCGTCAATATCTTCAATTACATTGTTTAGTTGAACTAAAGGCGTATTTCCAATAGTCTCTAAAATATTTTTAGCGTATTTCATTTTTTTATTTTAATTAAATTTAATTGCCTTAACAGGACTAATTTTCGTAATTACATATGACGGAATCAACAACATTAATAAACACAGCAACAACGTGCCAACGTTTAACAATATAATATAACTCAGATTAATGTAAACTGGTGCTTCACGGACATAATACGTTTCTGGGTCTAAAGTAATCACTCCAAAATACTTTTGAATTAATAGTAAACTTATTCCTATTACATTCCCCCAAAACAAACCTCTTAAAATGATATAAGAAGCATTGTACAAAAATATTTTTCGAATACTAAAATTATCACTTCCCAAAGATTTTAGAATCCCAATCATTTGAGTCCGTTCTAAAATAAGCACTAATAATGCTGTTATCATATTAATTCCTGCAACCAATATCATAATAATAATAATCAGAATGGTGTTATTATCAAATAATTTAATCCATTCAAATATTCCAGGGAACTTTTGAATAATGGTTACCGTATTTAATTCTGGCGGCGTTTCTGCATAAATTTCATTTCCAATAGCTGCTATTTCATCAAAATCATTCACAAAAACTTCAAAGCCACCAACTTGTGTTTTCTTCCATTTATTTAGCCGTTGAATATGATTTATATCAGCAAATAATATACTTTCATCAAATTCTTGTAATCCAGAATTATAAATACCCACCAACTTAAAAACCCGTACACTAGGCGGCTTGTTAGGGTCTTCTTTTATGAAAAATGTATTGAATTCATCACCAACTTCAAAATTTAATCTATTAGCAACATGTTCCGACAATAACACTTCTAAGCTAGGTTTATCATTATAAACGGGTGTTTTACCAGTTACTAAATAATCCGCAATAAAACTCCAGTTATAATCTAAACCCACACCTTTAACCACAACACCTTCAAAATCGGTTTCGGTTTTTATAATGCCTGCTTTGGTAGCAAATACTTGAATACTTTTTACACCATCAACCAATTTAAACTCAGGATAAAAATCCTGCTCTGTTGAAACAGGTACTAGTGTGATTTCAGAATTGTTATTATCGAAATTTGTAATTTGAATATGCCCATTAAAACCCGAAACTTTATCTCGTATTTTTTCTTGTAATCCAACACCAGTCGCAATAGCAATCATCATAATAATAATTCCTAATGCAATTGCGAGGATGGCAATTTTTATTATTGGAGAAGAAATACTACTTTTATACTGCTTTGCTGCAGTAATTCTATTGGCAATAAATAATTCGTAATTCAATTTAAAATATGATACAATTTCGATTCAAAAGTACGCATTTCTTTTCGGTTATTTTGATGCTTATACTACTGATTTCTTGCAGAAATTCTACCAAATTAGAAACTAAAAAAATACTATTATTGTAGGAGCAAATAGCACAAAACATTATATCACGCTATTAAAAGGAAAAGAATTGCCATTGTAGCCAATCAAAAATTCAAAAAAATAAGAGCGAAATATCTTTTATATAAATAATTTACATCGGTAATCTTTTCTTCAACTCTTCAATAATATTATACGTTGCCGGGCAAATTTCAATGTTTTTTAAGGTCAAATCTGTAATTTGAATAAATTTTCTTCTATTGGTATGTGGGTATTCTTTACAGGCTTTCGGGCGCACATCATAAATAAAACAAGAATTATCTGTATCCAAAAACACACAAGGTACGGTTTTCATTACATAATAATCATCGCCATCGCGTTCTAAATATTGTTCTACAAATTTAACTTCCTTTACCTTTAAATGTTTTGCAATACGCTGAATGTCTTTCTCGGTTACAATCGGGCTGGAAGTTTTACAGCAATTTCCACATTCTAAACAATCGGTTTTTGCAAATTCCTTTTCGTGCAAACCTTGCATTAAAGGGTCTAATCTTTTTTGCTGACGCTTTTTTAATTTCTGAAAATATTTTTTGGTCTCTACAAAGGACTCTTTTGCGAGTTCATGCAATTCTTCTGGTGTTGGCTTTATCATATTGCAAAATTACAATAATTAAAGTATTGTCATTCCCGTGAAAACGGGAATCTAATTAATTAAAATCTTAGATTCCCATTTTCACGGGAATGACATCAATAAATCAATTGAATTAAAAACAAATATCGTAAATTTGCATTTCAATTTTTTATGACGAAATGAATATTCAAAACACCATTGAAACTGCAGTAAAAAAAGCATTCAAATCAATTTATAATACCGAAATAGCCACAGTAGAATTTCAAGCAACGCGTAAAGACTTTGAAGGAGATATAACTATTGTTGTATTTGCATTCTTACGCTTTGTAAAAGGGAATCCAGTTGAAATAGGGACCAAAATTGGCGAGTATTTAAAAGAAAATATTCAGGAAATTGATGATTTTAATGTGGTAAAAGGGTTTTTAAACTTGGTAATTTCAAATGACACATTCATAAATGATTTCAACAAAATTTATGCAACTCCAGCGTACGGAATTACAAGTCCAAATCCATCTGAAAAAGCAGAAATGGTTGAATATTCTTCACCAAACACAAATAAACCGCTTCATTTAGGCCATATTAGAAATAATCTATTAGGTTATTCAGTTGCTGAGATTATTGCTGCTTCTGGAAAAAAAGTCTATAAAACTCAGATTATTAACGATCGTGGTATTCATATTTGTAAAAGTATGTTGGCTTGGGAGAAATATGGAAATGGAGAAACTCCCGAATCCACAGGTTTAAAAGGAGATAAGTTAGTTGGGAATTACTACGTGAAATTCGACCAAGAATACAAAAAAGAAATCGCTGAATTAATTGCTGATGGAAATTCTAAAGAAGACGCAAAAAAACAGGCTCCGCTCCTACTCGAAGCACAAAAAATGCTAATTAAATGGGAAGCAGGAGATTCAGAAACTGTTGACCTCTGGAAAAAAATGAATCAATGGGTTTATGATGGATTTGAAGTTACCTACAAAGAGTTAGGCGTTGATTTTGATAAAAATTATTATGAAAGCAATACTTACTTATTAGGAAAAGATGTAGTTGCAAACGGATTGGAATCTGGTGTTTTTTTCCGTAAAGAAGATAGTTCTGTTTGGATTGATTTAACAGAAGATGGCTTAGATGAAAAAATCGTTTTACGTTCTGATGGAACTGCTGTTTATATGACACAAGATATAGGAACTGCTATTGAACGATTTAAAGATTATGATTTAAGCGCACTCACCTATACCGTTGGAAATGAGCAAGATTACCACTTTAAAGTGTTGTTTTTAATTTTGAAAAAATTAGGCTTTAAATGGGCAGATAATCTCTTCCACTTATCATATGGAATGGTAGATTTACCTTCAGGAAAAATGAAATCTAGAGAAGGAACGGTAGTTGATGCTGACGATTTAATGGCAGAAATGGTAAATACTGCTCGTGAAATTTCTGAAGATTTAGGAAAGTTAGAAGGCTATTCAAACGAAGAAAAAGAACACCTTTACAAAACCATTGGATTAGGTGCTTTAAAATATTACATCTTAAAAGTAGATCCTAAAAAACGAATTTTATTCGATCCAAAAGAATCTATCGATTTTAATGGAAATACAGGGCCATTTATTCAATACACCTACGCAAGAATCCAGTCTATTTTGCGTAAAGCAGATTTTGATTTCGATGTCATACTGAACGAAAGCGAAGTGTCTCTTCATCCAAAGGAAAAAGAAGTAATTAAACAACTACAATTGTTTCCAGAAGCAATTCAGAATGCTGCTAAAAATCATAGTCCTGCTTTAATTGCAAATTATACCTATGAATTGGTAAAGACATACAATTCATTTTATCAGAGTGTTCCAATTTTAGGAAGCACCAATCAAGAAGAAAAAATATTTAGAACACGGTTATCCAAAAAAGTTGCAGATACTATTAAAACGGCGTTTACTTTATTAGGAATTGATGTTCCGGAACGGATGTAACA
>CAZUFO010000010.1:16910-32517 GCA_964619615.1 uncultured Lutibacter sp.
CATTACGAGGGAAGTATGACCGAAGTAATCTGTTCTTATATGTTGGTTGAGATTGCTTCATTACATTCGCAATGACGCCCTAATTCATATTTGAAATCAGATTTATTTACTAAATTTGCAAACGAAAAATTAGTCAATTCAATCAATAAAAAAGAACACATGAACCGAGCAAATGAATATTTGCGAACACATGTAACCGAATAAAACAATAAAAAAAACTCATGAAATACGACATTATTATTATCGGAAGTGGACCTGGAGGATATGTAACCGGAATTAGAGCATCACAACTCGGATTCAAAGTTGCCATTGTTGAAAAAGAAAGTCTTGGAGGTATTTGCTTAAACTGGGGATGTATTCCAACAAAAGCATTACTAAAAAGTGCGCAAGTCTATGATTATTTAAAGCATGTTGACCAATACGGATTAAAGGCAGAAGCCATCGATAAAGATTTTTCTGCAGTTATTAAACGTAGTCGTGGTGTTGCTGAAGGCATGAGTAAAGGTGTTCAGTTTTTGATGAAGAAAAATAAAATTGACATTATTAACGGGTTTGGAAAGATAAAAACAGGTAAAAAAGTGGATGTAACCGATGCCGATGGAAAAACTATAGAATACAGCGCAGATAACATAATTATTGCAACAGGTGCGAGAAGTAGAGAGTTACCAAACTTACCACAAGACGGTAAAAAAGTAATTGGATATCGTGAGGCTATGAGCCTTCCAAAACAACCTGAAAGTATGATTGTTGTTGGTTCTGGAGCAATTGGAGTTGAGTTTGCTCATTTTTACAATTCAATGGGAACAGATGTAACTATTGTTGAGTTTATGCCAAATGTAGTACCTGTTGAAGATATTGATGTTTCAAAACAGTTTGAAAAATCATTAAAAAAATCAGGAATTAAAGTAATGACCAATTCATCTGTTGAAACAGTTAATACTTCTGGTAAAGGAGTTGTTGCAACAGTAAAAACTAAAAAAGGAGAAGAAACTTTAGAAGCAGATATTTTATTATCGGCTGTTGGTATCAAATCAAATATCGAAAATATTGGATTAGAAGATGTTGGTATTGTTGTTGATCGCGATAAAATTTTGGTGAATGATTTTTATCAAACAAATATCCCAGGTTATTATGCCATTGGCGATGTTGTTCCAGGTCAAGCATTGGCACACGTTGCCTCTGCTGAAGGAATTACTTGTGTTGAAAAACTGGCTGGTTTACATACCGAGGCAATTGATTATGGAAATGTCCCAGGTTGTACCTATGCAACTCCAGAAATTGCAAGTGTTGGTATGACCGAAGCAAAAGCAAGAGAAGCAGGTTATGAATTAAAAATTGGAAAATTTCCTTTTTCTGCTTCTGGAAAAGCAACGGCTGCTGGAACTACAGATGGATTTGTAAAAGTGATTTTTGATGCCAAATATGGAGAATGGTTAGGATGCCATATGATTGGTGCTGGTGTTACTGATATGATTGCTGAGGCTGTTTTAGGGCGTAAATTAGAAACAACTGGTCATGAAGTATTAAAAACAATTCATCCACACCCTACAATGAGTGAAGCGGTTATGGAAGCGGTTGCTGCTGCTTATGATGAAGTAATCCATTTATAGATTATTAGATGTATTAATTGTTAGATATATAGAAATCCGAATCAAAATTGATTCGGTTTTTTTATTTTATAATCATAAAAACACTTGTCATTCCTGAGAGGGCAGGAATCTATTTATAAATTAATTTTGGATTCCTGCCTTTTCAGGAATGAAAGAACTCAATATTTTGTTATATTTGACTTCAAATAAACTACTCATGAAAAGAATAATCCCATTATTAGCCATTGCAATTGTACTATTTTCTTGTGATAAAGAAGTAAAAAGGAAAGCTTCACCTGTAAAAGACGTTCCATTAAAAGAACGACCAATTCCGGCAATACCTGGAGTAAATACATCTAATTCCGTAATTGGTGGAGCGCATTATATTTGTCCGAAAAATTGTGTTGGAGGTGTTGGTGCCGCAGCAGGAAAATGCCCAGTTTGCGAAACAGAAATGGCGCACAACCAAGGGTTTCATATCGGGAAAGATAATAATAAAAACGCTATGAATCCAGTAACAACTACACCTGCAACAAACACAAATGATGGTCCTAATTCAAATGGACAATATCATTATACCTGTACAAATGGTTGTACCGGTGGAAAAGGAAGTGCTGGGAATTGTGATAGTTGTGGAAATGCGTTAGAACACAATGCTGCGTTTCATAGTTAACTACAATTCAATCACCGTAAATTCTAAATCTAACGGTTTTAACGCTTCCTTTAATTTAGGGATTAATTCATCTTCATATTCTAAATAATGTTCTGAAAAATTTGTATTTCGCTCTTGTAAACTTTGCTTTGGAAATAGTTCATTCTGCAATTCCTTAATTCTTTCTGTTAAATCTTTGTATTTCCTGCGCTCGGCTTTTAATAATCTTTTTTCCAAATTATCTAATCCGTTTAACTGCTTTTGTTTTTGAGCTTTTACAGCGCCAATAAACGATTTATCCGTTTGTGCTGCAATTTTCTCCAACACTTCAAAATGCTCATCAATTTGATGACGTTGGATAGAAAAATCTATAATTACATCTGAATGTTCCGTTATTTTTCTATTGACTAACTCTTGTTGTTTTAAAAATAATTCTTCAACAGATATATTTAATTTGTTAAGTTTTTTAGATTGCTTTTCAGAAATTAATACGGCAGAATTACGTAATAACAAAATAGGAAAAGGAACATTTACGGCTTCAAAAAAGGATTTCATTTCGAACCAATACGCCAATTCTCCGCCTCCACCAACATAACATAAGTTTGGTAAAATTACCTCTTGATATAGAGGTCGCATAATCACATTTGGACTAAACCTCTCTGGATGTAATTTTAATTCGTATTGTATCTCTTCTAAATTGAATTCAATAAAAGTATTGTTTATTTTATAAGTTCCGTTTTCTAGAACAATCCGCTCTCTCAAACCATCAGTGAGGTAAAACAGATTAATTTCACGCGGATTCACTTGAATTTTATAATTCTTTTCTAACTCCTTAATTGTTTTTTCGACTTCTCTAAATGCGATTTGATTAAACAATTCATTTTCAATAAAAGGAGTGAATAATCGCTTTAAATCAGCATCGTCTCCATCAATAATTACCAGTCCGTATTCAGCAAATAATTCGTTTGCTAAATAACGTGTTGCTGCTGTTAAAGTATTGTGTTTTAAATACGCATTCTCAAAAAGTTTTTTAAGTTTTTTTACGTTGACGCTTTCACCCAATAGTTTAGAAAATTCATCAAAAACAAACGCTAAACCTCTTGTTGATAATCTACCAACGCCTCCACTCGCTTCTCTTTCCCAACTAATTTTTTTTCCTTTAAAATTAAAATACTTAATTTCCTCAAAATCATGATCTTCACTTGCCATCCAAAAAACAGGAACAAAATTGTTTGATGGATATTCTTTTTTTAATTGCTCTGTTAAATTAATTACAGAAATAATTTTATATAAAAAATAAAGTGGCCCAGTAAATAAATTTAATTGGTGTCCGGTTGTAATTGTAAATGTATTTTCTTGTGAAAGAGATTCAATATGTTGCCTTGTTAAATCTGAAGCATTCGTATTTGAATATTGGTTTTTTAGTGCATTGACGAGAATAGTACGATGCGATTCTGAAACAAGTTCAGAATGACGTTTAATTTCTATCTGTTTTTTGAAATTTTCTAATGTAGGATGCAATCCGCAAAAAGGAACCATGTTTTCTTTCTGCTCTAAATAATCACAAATAGTTTTAGAAAAATATCCTGTATCTTGGAATGGAATTGTTGAAACTTTAATCACAAATAATAATTTTTGATAAAAATACTAAAATAAATACTGTGGTCGTATATGATGCCCAGTTCTAACATTTTTTTAACTACTCTTATTGTATTACTTTTGGAAGGTTAAAATTTATATATGAAGTACACTTCCCAATTATGCATCCTGTTTTTTAGTTGTTACATATTTTCATTAACAGCACAAGAACTCAAATCGCCTTCAGAATTTTTAGGTTATGAACTCGGAACTAGATTTTCAAAACACTATCAAGTTGTGGACTATTTCAAATATGTCGCAACTAATTCATCAAATGTTGATTTAGAGCAATATGGAGAAACAAATGAGCACAGACCATTATATATTTCTTATATTTCATCTGAAGAAAACATTACAAATATTGAACAAATTAGAGAAAATAATCTCCGTAAAATCGGTTTATTAAATGGCGAGGTAACAGCAACTAATATTGCCATTGTTTGGTTAAGTTATAATGTACATGGTAACGAATCTAGCAGTACAGAAACTGCAATGCAAACCATTTACGAATTGGTAACTAAGAAGCAGGAATGGTTAAAAAATACGGTGGTTATTATAGATCCATGCCTCAATCCAGACGGTAGAGATCGCTATGTAAATTGGTACAACCAAGTAAAAAGCACGCCATACAATATTTTACAAGATGCTAAAGAACATCATGAACCTTGGCCAGGCGGAAGAGCCAATCATTATTTGTTTGACTTAAATAGAGATTGGGCGTGGGCAACACAAGTTGAAACTCAAACTAGACTAAAAATTTATAACCAATGGATGCCGCATATTCATGTCGATTTTCATGAACAAGGAATTAACAACCCTTATTATTTTGCTCCTGCAGCCGAACCATTTCATGAAATTATTACCGATTGGCAACGAGATTTTCAAACACAAATAGGAAAAAACCATGCCAAGTATTTCGACCAAAATGGCTGGTTATATTTTACTCGTGAACGTTTTGATTTGCTATACCCAAGTTATGGCGATACGTACCCAACTTTTATGGGAGCAATCGGTATGACTTACGAACAAGCAGGTCATGGAAGAGCAGGTTTGGCAATTGAAACCGATGATCGAGCAATTTTAACGTTAAAAGATAGAATAGCGCATCATACAACAACTGGGTTATCTACAGTTGAAATTTCTTCAAAAAATGCAAAGCAATTAGTAACTAATTTTGAGCAGTTTTTTAAGAACAATGACCAAACTACTTATAAAAGTTATGTGATTAAAAATAATAATCAAGATAAAACAGATAAACTGATTTCTTTATTAAATCAGCATCAAATTAAATATGGTGCTGCAAAAAATGGTTCGGTAAGTGGTTATGAATATAAAACTGGCAAACAAGGAAGTTTAAAACTAACCAATAAAGATATTGTAGTAAGTGTAAATCAGCCTAAAGGAAAAATGGTAAAGGTGTTGTTTGAGCCGCACACCAAACTTAGTGATTCCTTAACTTATGATATTACTTCTTGGGCGCTTCCGTACGCATATGGTTTTGATGCCATCGCCTCAAAAAGTTTAGTTCGTGCTTCGGAGTACATTTCAGAAGAAAATTCGAGTAATATAATTCAAAAAAAAACATACGCTTATATTTCTGAATGGAATAGCATACAAGACGCATCATTTTTAGGAGCATTATTACAACAGAATATTCACGTGCGTTTTACAGAAAAACCTTTTACAATCGACAACAATTCTTACAAAGCTGGAACTCTAATTATATTAAGAATCGATAATAAACAGCATGCGAATTTTGACACACAACTAGTTGAGATAGCAAATAAATTTAATCGTAAATTAACTTCTTCAACCACAGGATTTGTGACTTCTGGCGCTGATTTTGGTTCAAGTCATGTAAGTTTGATTAATAAACAGAAAGTAGCCGTATTATCAGGAAAAGGAACCTCCTCTTTAAGTTTTGGTGAGGTTTGGCATTTCTTTGAAACCCAATTAAAGTACCCAATTACAGTACTAGATACCGATTATTTTAGTGGAGTCGAATTAAATAATTTTGATGTATTGATAATGCCAAACGGTAGTTATACCAAAATTATGAATGAAGAAAAACTTAAAGAACTTCAGAATTGGATTAAAAAAGGCGGAACTTTAATTGCCATTGAAGGTGCTTTAAAAAGTTTTGCAGATAAAGAAGGTTTTGAACTTAAAATGAAGGAAGAAGAAAAAGATACTATTACTCCAAATTTAACACCTTATAATATGCTAGAACGTAAAGGGATTGAAAATTTAATTACGGGTAGTATTTTTAAAGCAAAAGTTGATAATTCGCATCCATTAGCATTTGGATATACGGATACTTATTTTACGTTAAAACAAAGTAAAAAATCTGTTACTTACCTTAAATCAGGTGGAAATGTGGCGTATTTAACCAAAGAAGCAAAACCTTTGGCTGGCTTTACAGGTAGTAAAACGTTGAAAGACATTCCTGAATCCTTATTATTTGGAGTAGAGACAATGGGTAGCGGAGTTGTTATTTATATGGTTGACAATCCATTATTTAGATCGTTTTGGGAAAATGGAAAGTTGTTTGTAGCAAATGCTGTTTTCTTTATTAATTCGGATGAATTGAGAGATTAATAATAGCAAAATATTCTTTGATAAAAGAGATTGTAATTAACTCGACAAAAGAAAAATTTTGGCTCTATGTCAAATAATAATGGGTAATTAAATTTAGTTTATCATAGTAAAGTATATTGTGTTTAGATTTATTAGAACACAGATAACGCAGATTATACAGATAAACACTGATTAAATCTGCGAAAAATCATAATCAATCTGTGTCATCAGCGTTCTATTTTTAGACATTAGTATTATTTTTTCAATATTAATAATTTCACCCATTACAAACGACATAGAGCCAAAATTTCAATACATATTGTTACGCTTTTTTTCGCTGAAACAATGTGTAAATATATGGACGTTCACCGCCAGAAGGGTTGATAAATGTATATTCGAAATCTTTTACAACTTAAATTCAAGAGAAAAATGGATGGGAAAATTTAAAAAGCATACTTAAGAATAGAAAGTGTTCGAGAATTAAAAAATAGTGATAAAAAAAAGGAAACAGCGGCTCGCTATTACATATCAAGTTTAAAAAATGATGCATCTTATTCTCAATATGCAATACGTTCTCATTGGGCTGTAGAAAATAAATTACACTGGACACTTGATGTTGGTTTTTCAGAAGATGCATCAAGAAAAAGGCTAAAATCTGGTTGGGATAATCAGTATTTATTAAAAGCGTGAGTTTGTACCGACATATAATTATTATTTGTTGAGTTTAACGTTAATATTCGTAACTTGCACCCGGATATCATTTGATATTATCAATATATACCCTTTTTTTGATAAAAAAATAAAATATTTATAGAGAACCCGCCTTATTATGAAGAGATTACTTACTATTATTTCGTTTTTGATTGCAACAATATCCTTTGCACAAGTAGGTATTGGTAATACCGACCCTCATGCATCCTCATTATTAGATGTTCGTAATGGATCTAATAATAAAGGGATTTTGATACCAAGAGTAAATATTATTGATTTAAGTACAGCTGCTCCAGTAACTAGCCCTCTTGAAAGTTTATTAGTCTACAATACAAATGTAACTACAGGTAAAGGGTTTTATTATTGGGACAATACAACAAGCTCATGGGTGCCTTTTAGTGGAGGAATTAATGATTTATCCGATGGTAAATCTGATGTGGATGGATCAAATGATGGCTCTTCTGTGTTTTTAGGAATAGATGCAGGTGCTGCTGATGACGCCTCAAATAATCGCAATATAGGTATTGGTTTTAAGGCTTTGAACGCTGTAAATGGGTCTGCTAATGATGGTACTGGAGAGAGAAATATAGCCGTAGGCTATCAAGCATTAACAGTAAACACAACTGGAGCTGATAATGTAGCTATGGGTAACGAAGCAATGAGATATAATAAAACAGGAAACCATAATGTTGCTATAGGTGATCAAGTTCTAAGAGGAGCAGAACTAGGTGCGGGAGACAGCCTTAATAATGTTGCTGTCGGTAATAATGCGATGAAAGAGAGAGTAAGTGGAACTAAGAATGTAGCTATAGGAAATAACGCTCTTACATTAAACCTAGTAGGAGATTATAATGTAGCTGTAGGTGCTTCTGCTGGACGTTCGAATATTGGTCAAAGAAATGTTTTTTTAGGGAATAGTGCAGGTTCTGATGAAACAGGAGATGATACATTGTATATTGATAATTCTAGTACAGCAGACCCATTGATATATGGCGAGTTTGATAATGACATTGCAAGAGTTAACGGAACACTTCAAATCTCTGACCCTACCACAGGTGGTTATGCCTTTCCTACCGCTGATGGTACTGCTGATCAAGTATTAACTACAGATGGCTCAGGAGCCGTTACTTGGGAAGATCCATTCGCTCTTTCTGGAAGTATAGCTAGAGTTAAACTAATATCAGACCAAACGATTACTCTCGCTAATACATGGACTACGCTTAACTTTGGCGCGATAGATTTTGATTTAGACTCAGACTTTGATACAGTAAATAATTATTTTGTAGTACCAGTAGATGGAGTGTATCGCATTACAGCAATGTACACATCTAAAGCAAATGTTGATAATGATCACAATTATGGTATTAGGGTCAGCATAGTTGGCGCTAATAATATACAAGAAGTATATTATAGACACATGGATAAAAATTCAAGAATTGTAAGGCAAGTAACTACATTGGTTCAATTATCATTCGATGATCAAATTGTAATTCAAGCAATAGCTAGTTCAGCTTCAACGTTAATTATTCCGAAAAAATCTGAGCTTACAAGTTTTTCTATAGAGCGTGTGAGGTAATTTATTAAAGCGAATACCTTCTAGCAAAAAACAAGTTTTCCATCATTAGTTTCAAAACTAACAAAGTTTTGAAGTTAATATTGTTTTGATTCGTAAGTCTCTTCTACAAGTTCGTTGTTATTGCGAAGTTTTGAAAAAACTGTGGAAATCTCATAAATTAACCTAGAGATAGTTTCGTGCCACAGATCTACTTTCGGAATTTCGAGCAAGGCTTGAGGTCGTGTAATCGTCTTCAATAAATTGAATATTTGAGAGTTGCGCTACTGGAATTCGACTTTTTAAAGTACTTAATGCTTCTTCAGAAATATCATTTACCAAAATATTAGAATAACCCAACTGTAATAAGTCATTAATCATTGTGGAGGCGCCTGTACCAACATTTAAGATGGTGGCGTTTTTTTCTAAGTTGCATTCAGCAATTAATTGCAAAGATGGTGCTGCATTTTTTTGATACCAACCCGTTTTTTTAGGGTTTGTGTTGGCATACACTTCATTCCAATGATTTTTATATTCGCTCATTATTTTGCCGTCACTGGCTCAGCATACAAATCGTAATCTTCCGCAGCAATGATTTTTACCGTTGCAAAATCGCCCGTTTTTAAATAAAATTTTGATGCATCAATCAACACTTCATTATCTACATCTGGCGAATCAAATTCGGTACGACCCACAAAATGATTTCCTTCTTTACGATCTATTACTATTTTAAACTCTTTCCCTATTTTCTGTTGATTTAATTCCCAAGAAATTTGAGATTGCAATTCCATTATTTCATTAGCGCGTTGTTGTTTCACTTCTTGCGGAACATCATCATCTAAAACGTATGCAGTCGTATTTTCTTCGTGTGAATACGCAAAACAGCCTAAACGTTCAAAACGCATTTCCTCTACCCAAGTTTTTAAGGTTTGAAAATCTTCTTCCGTTTCACCAGGAAACCCAACAATCAACGTAGTTCTAATTGCCATATTCGGAACTGCCTCTCTAAACTGATGCAATAACTTCGTCGTTTTTACTTGTGTTGTTCCGCGTTTCATATTTTTCAAAATCGAGTCTGAAATATGTTGCAACGGAATGTCTATATAATTACAAATCTTCGGTTCGTTTTTCATCACTTCCAATACATCCATCGGAAAACCTGTTGGAAACGCATAATGTAAACGAATCCACTCTACTCCATCAACTTTAACCAATTCTCTTAAAAGTTCAGCAAGATTTCTTTTCTTATAAATATCTAAACCATAATAGGTCAAATCTTGGGCGATTAAAATCAGTTCTTTCACCCCTTTTGCTGCCAATTTTTGAGCCTCAATAATAATTTCTTCAATGGGAGTTGACTTGTGTTTCCCTCTCATTAACGGAATTGCACAAAAGCTACAAGGTCTGTCACAACCTTCCGCAATTTTTAAATAGGCGTAATTTTTAGGCGTAGTTGTTAAACGTTCACCTATTAATTCATGCTTATAATCTGCACCCAATACTTTTAACAATCCGGGTAATTCAGTCGTTCCAAAATATTGATCCACAGACGGAATCTCCTTTTGTAAATCGGGTTTATAACGCTCGCTCAAACAACCTGTAACAAATACTTTATCTACTAATCCATCTTCCTTTTTCTGCACAAATTCTAGAATGGTATTCACGCTTTCTTCTTTTGCATTGTCGATAAATCCGCAGGTGTTAATCACCACAATATTTCCTTCTTCTTCATGTACTACTTCTTTTCCATTGGCTTTTAATTGCCCCATCAACACTTCAGAATCATAGATGTTTTTAGAACATCCAAGAGTTATTACATTGATTTTATTCTTTTTGAGTGACTTTGTACGCATGCTTTTTATTTAGAGTACAAAAGTAGTGAACTGTTTGATTTCGTTTATCTTAAAAGGTAAAAAATCTACAGCTATTTTAATTATAATTTACTGGTATTTTCCGTTCTTTAGAAGCTTGCTCATAATTATACGCCCAATCCAAAAGATTTCTTTCATCTTTATTTGAAATAAACGTAAGTCCTTTTGGCTTTCCTTCAAAAGTATAACCCATTGGGATTGTAATTGCTGGATATATTGCTACTGCGGCTTTACCAGCATGGTAATTATTTATGGAAAGAATGACGTCTAAATTATGAGTCTCAAAATGGACATCAAAAAAATGTTTTCCTTTACTAAGTAATGAATCTTTAATTTGAATTAAATCTGCATTGGTAGTTTTGTTATTTACAATACCATAAAACAATGCCTGACCATAAGGCATTGTTAAAACGGAATCTTTTTTATTAAATGCTATGATATCATTTACATTTGAAATCTTTAAAGATGAATCTGCATTGTTTTTTAAATATGTTGGCAAATCATTTTTCATATCAATATTAAGTACCGTTAAAAAGCCATTTAATTTCACATCCACTTCTTCAATTTCGATAATTGTTGCGCCATTCTCTTTTAAAATATGAATTGCATTTGCATATAAACTATCTTTTAGTAATTCTTTAAACACGCCAACTCGTTTAAGTTTATTTGTTGTAAAAACATCAGTAAAAAGAGTAAAGTCATCCGTATTAAAACTCAAAGAATCGTCTTTATCATAGCCTTTCATCGCATCTAACATTATGGCATTATCGATTACATTTCTAGTTATTGGACCTGGAGTATCTAAAGTGCTGGAAATAGGAACTATTCCTGTTCTACTCAAAAAACCAACGGTTGGCTTAAATCCAACTACCGAGTTTTGACTTGCAGGTGATAAAATAGAACCTGAAGTTTCTGAACCAACTGTACCAACCGCAAAATTGGTTGCCGCCGCAACTCCACTTCCAGAACTCGAACCACCGGTATCAAATTCTTTTCTTTTATATGGGTTTAATGTTTGTCCGCCAACAGCACTATAACCACTTGGACATTCGCCACAGAAAAAATATGCCCATTCACTTAGGTTAGTTTTGCCAAGAATTAATGCTCCATTTCTTTTTAGTTGTTTAACGATGAATGCATCTTCTGTATAATTATTTACCAAAGCTATGGCGCCAGCAGTTGTTGGCATTCCTGCGGCATTGATATTATCTTTTAACAAAATGGGCATTCCGAAAATTGGATGCGGAGCAACTTCAAATCCTGTTAAATCTGCTTTTTTAGCTTCTTCTATCACGTTTGGATTTAATGCTATAACTGAGTTTAAAGATAACTCATTCAATCTATCAAACTTTTTGATTCTGTATAAATAAAATAAAGTGAGTTCTTCATAAGATAAAGTTCCATCCAAAATATGATTTTGAAGTGTTGGTATATCTTGTTCTAAAATGAATGGTTTTAGTCGATTGTAATCTTCTTCGGTAAAATCTTTCCAATATTTTTCGAAGGGCTGCCACAATGCTTTAACATCTAAAAACTTTGAGCCCAAAACTTTAAACTCAACATTTTTTGCACTTATAGCACTTGTATCGTCTGACAATTCTTTTTGCCATTCACTTTTACAAGAAAAAAATAGAAGCACAGATATTAAAAGAATTTTAGCTTTCATAATTAAAAGTTTTGAAGTCTAAAATTACAAAAAAAACTTTCGAAAACTGAATTGAATGCAATTCACAAATCAATTGTGCATCGACATGTTGCTTGACTAAAAGCATTAACCTACCAATTAAGAATTCTAAAACCTTGGCAGCATACTTCAAAATTTGAAAACGCTTTGAAAAAAGAGGGAGGAATTCATCATGAGGAAGATCATTTAAAAAAAAACCTTATATCTCTTCGGTTGAATATGAGTATTTAATGTCTAAAGGGAACAAAGCATCTCATTTGTTGAGTCTGCAATCTAAAGAATTATTAAAATTAAAATTGGATGGACAAATAGAAGATTTCAGGCATATGGAATTAGAGAAAATGTTGGGCGAGTTTTACACCTTACAAGGAAAATCCGAACGTATTAAAAATTTCCCTTTTCCAAGGAAATATGGCACTGTCAATTTTATTTTTGTGTGGATATTTTTGGTGTTATTTCCTTTTGGAATGTTGAATATTTTTAATAATGACGTTTCTAACTTAACTTCTGGATGGCTCGTTTTCCCTTTTACAGTATTAGTTTCATAGGTATTTACTTTAATGGAAATGATTGGTAAATATTCTAAAAACCCTTTTGAAGGACTTCATAACGATGTGCCAATTTCCTCCATGGCTAGATCTATAGAAATTGATATCAGGCAAATGTTAGACGAAACAGATTTACCGAATCCTCTAGAACCTGTGAGCGAACATAAAATAATATTTTAGAACTCGCAAAATACAACTTGACTTTGTAAATTATTTTGACTAACTTTATATATCGTACGATATAATCAATTGAAACTGAAGACATCTTACTATTGCCATTCATTGGTGGAATAATTTCAGAAACAACAAACTTCAGTACTCTAAAAAAGAATTTAGCACAATTTCGGAAAAGAAAACAGCCAAAAAAAGCAATCACTTTTCTTTGATTGAATAATTCAAGTTTTTGAGAGATATCGGTAAAAAAGTTTTCACATACATTCCGTTAACCGCCCGCAAGAGTATAAAATTTCCCTACCACATCACCCCATCTAAAATTTCTATACACTTGCTAATAATCTACTTTCAATATTTATTTTCTTCTTTTTTGCATTTTCTTTTGTCTTAAAACAAAAGAAACAAAAATTATAGGAGACCCCACTTAAATAATTCTATAGCTCATCGTTTAAAAATGTCTTTAATCTGATAAAAGAACCTTTCAATTAGTCTTAAATCCTGCGTTACTATTTCAGCTACACCTCTCATTTCTTGTTTAAACACAATAGTTTGACCGTAGGTTGTTTTTAAAGATTCATCTAAACGAACATCTATTAGGTAATATCCTTCATCTGTTGGCACCAAAGAAATATTTTTAATATTTCCGACTAACATTCCGAACTCATTTGAGGGGTAATTTTCTAGACGAATATTTACTATTTGTTCCAATTTTATTTTACCAGAATTTTGTATTGGAGCTTTTATTTTACCGAGATAATCCCCTTTGTCAGTTGGGATAATTGTAAACACATTATCTCCTAGATTAATAGTCTGATTTTTATCCCAATAGGATAAAAAAGAAACCTTGCCATTTATTGAAGATTTAAGTACATATCTAAGTTCCCAATCTTTTATGGATTTCTGTAATTGAAAAAAAGACTGAATTAAATTTTTAAACAACCTTGTTTCTTCCAATGTTTTTTTAATTTCAGAGCCTTTCAATGTCTTTTTAGAATTCCCTAAATTCTCTTGTAATTGTGAAATTTGCGAATTTAAACTTTGGGCATTCTTTTTTGCCTGTAACCATTCTAGCTGTTTCAATTCATATGCTTGCTCGGATATGATTCCTTTGTTAAATAATTTTAATTGTCGTTCTAAATCCTTTTCTTTTATATTCATTTCTTTAGTATTCAAATCTTGCTGAAGGATTAAAATATCTATGCGATGATTTGCTTGAGATACAGACAACCTATTTGCTGTAAATTCATTTGAATATGGGTTTAATAATTTATTTAATACATAATCTGTGTAATAATTTTCAAACACTGCGTAATTTGTTGCAATATCACCTAGCATCAGAATAGGTACAGATTCTATAGGAAAAGAAAAAGACTCACTATTAATAGTAATCGTATCAATTATACTTTTAAGTAAAATGACATCTTTATAGTTCGCATTATTTTCAATAACCGCTAAAATTTCGTGTTCTTTTACGAAGTCATTATCATTTACAAGCAAAACTTCTAATTGCCCATTTGAATTTGCATATATTTTTTCAGGTGGTACTGATGTGGTAACTACGACTTCTGTAATAATAATGTCTGGATATTTTACAAACCATGAAATAAACAGTAAACCTAAGATAATACAGAACACCAAAGTCATACCCCAACGTATCATCCAATTGGGTACATAATTTAATATATCTTGTACTTGTTCGCTTCGTAATTGAGTTTCTTGATTATTTATTGGCATATTGATTATCTATTTCAAATATTTATCTAATAAATCTCTAATTTCTTCACCATCAGGCTCTGGGGCATTTTGATGTATAAGGTTCCCTTTTTTATCATAAAATAAATATCTCGGGATTGCTTCAAGTCTTACTTCTTTATAAAAATTGGCTTTAGGGTAGTTAGTTGTAATAAAACTATTTGCCTTTGACATACCGTCTTCATTAACGGCTTTTTGCCAATTCATAAAATTATTATCTATAGATAGGTATAAAAAAATAACATCTTTATTTTTATAATCTTTTTGTAAGGATATTGCCTCTGGCATCACAGATCTACAAGGAGCACACCAACTTGCCCAAAAATCAACATAGATAAGTTTTCCTATATTCTCATTTAAAATATTCTTAAATGAAGTGTTAACACTATCAAACGACATCAAATATACATTCTTATCATCAAGTTGAGATATCCTCGATCCCAATAAGTAGTTAGCTTTAAAATCATCAAAATAATGTTCAAATCTTTTGTCACCGTACCTTTTCTCAAAACGAGAAATTAAATCAATAATTTGTTCTTTTGAATTGTTTTGTTTTGCTGCACCATCAATACAAACAATCATTGCTAACTGAAGGTTTTGTTTGTTTTTTAAATATTTAGGAAGTGAGTCAAAGGCCTTTATATAATCGACTTTTAATTTATTTTTAGTCCTAATTTTTTTATTATCTAAAACTATTTTTTGAATAAAGATGTTGAGCTTTGAATATAATTTTGATTCATTTACTGTACTATCATTAAAGAAAGTACTAGATTGTATTAATTCTTTAATCTCATCATTTTTAGAATAGCCATACAATCTTGTTAATTCAAAAAAAAGAGTGAAATTCAAATCATCTTTT
>CAZUFO010000010.1:32527-33028 GCA_964619615.1 uncultured Lutibacter sp.
AATTTGATATATTGATTTTGCTCAGTTTTTTTTTTGTTTAAAGAATTAAATTGTTCAATAGATAGATTGGCATCTTTCAATAATTTAATATTTGGAATACTTTTTCGATAACTATCTGATATAGAATCATATTTTTTCGTTAACTTTTTATAGTTTTTTAAGTATAAATTTGTCAACATCATTAATTCAACACTATCATTCTTGAAATTTAATTTGTTTATTTTAATAGGGTAAAGAGATTTTACTTTTTCATAATCAGTTGGCTGTATTTTAAGTGGGTAATCATATTGTATTGTGATAAATTTTCGTTTTATACTATCAATTTCTCTTGTATCTAATTTGTATTTTTTTAAATTAACTTTTGTATTAATGGAATAACTAAATTGCTTATTTTTTAATTCAATAGTAATAGTATCTCCATTTTTAACAAGTAATGTATCTCTGTAAGAATATTTAGATGAAATATACAATTCTTCACTGTTTTTTATTTTAAAATTAATT
>CAZUFO010000011.1:0-31984 GCA_964619615.1 uncultured Lutibacter sp.
TTTTGACATATTCACCTCCAAATTCACCCATATGATGTGTAAATTTTCCTTGTAAATCAACTAACGGGACTGGGTTTTCATTTTCATCCAATACTAACAATGGCGGAACTTCGGGTGATGCCTGTTTTGCAACTAGCGCATCATCGGCACCAAAAGTTGGTGCGGTGTGTACAATTCCTGTCCCATCTTCGGTTGTTACGAAATCACCTGCAATTACTCTAAAAGCATTTTCTGGATTTTGATATGGCAACGCATAAGGTAATAACTGTTCAAATCTTGACTCTAAAACATCAATTCCTTTAAAGGCTTCCCCAATAAAAAACGGAATCTTCTTATCGTTAGCTTTATATTCCGAAAGTTCAGTTTCAGTTTCAACAGCGTAAAATTTCTTCCCGAATTGTTTTCCAACCAAAGCTTTTGCTAAAATAACATTGATAGGTTCGAACGTATATTGATTGAAAGATTTTATCAATACATAATCAATCTTCTTACCAACAGTTAACGCCGTATTTGATGGCAATGTCCAAGGTGTTGTAGTCCAAGCTAAAAAATGAATATCACCGTCTATTTTTTGTAACAATTCAGGCAATGTATTTTTTATCGCTTTGAACTGCGCAACAATAGTAGTATCTGTAACATCTTGATATGCGCCTGGTTGATTAATTTCGTGCGAACTTAAACCCGTGCCTGCCTTTGGCGAATACGGTTGAATTGTATAGCCTTTGTATAATAAATTCTTATTATAAATCTCTTTCAGCAACCACCAAACAGATTCCATATATTTTGGTTCGTAGGTAACATAAGGGTCTTTCATATCTACCCAGTGTCCCATTTGTTTGGTTAATTTTTCCCAAACATCGGTGTATTTCATCACTGCTTTTCTACAAGCAGCATTATAATCTTCTACAGATATTTTTGCACCAATATCTTCTTTGGTAATTCCGAGTTCTTTTTCAACACCTAATTCAATTGGCAAACCGTGCGTATCCCAACCTGCTTTACGTTTTACTTGAAATCCTTGTAAGGTTTTGTAGCGGCAAAAAATATCTTTAATTGCCCGACCCATTACATGATGAATACCAGGCAATCCATTTGCTGAAGGTGGACCTTCGAAAAACACATACGGATCTTTCCCTTCACGAGAAGTTATACTCTTCTGAAAAATATTGTTTTCTTCCCAAAAATTAAGAGTTTCTTTTGCTACGTTTGGAAGGTTTAAACCTTTATATTCTTTGAATTTTACACTCATTATTTGCCTACTATTCAATTAGTCTGCAAAATTACGGTTTTTCTTCAAAACAGAAGTCTTTGAATTTGGAAAATTAACCACTAGAAACATCTTTAAAATAGCTTGATAAAATCGCTAACTATTTATAATTTAACTCCTTAATAAAAACATGTATTTATTCTTTATCTCGCTTACATTCCCCTTTCTTTCTGAATTGCTTCGTAGGCTTTTTGAATTTGTTGGAATTTCTCTTGCGCTCCTTTCAAATGCTCTTCACCCAAATGCTGTAATTTATCTGGATGGTGTTTTTTTACCAATTTTCTATAGGCTTTTTTAACTTCTGAATCTGAAACAGACTTATCAATTTCTAACACTTTGTATGAATTATCTATTCCATCATAAAACATTGCTTTAATCGATTCGAAATCCGGATTACTCACATACAAATAACTGGCAATTTTATGAATCGCTTCTACCTCTGATTCACTCACATGACTATCAGCATTTGCAATACCAAATAAGAAATGGATTAGTTGCAATCGTGTTGCATGTGTCATATGTTGACGGATTTGCATACAAACCTGACGTGTAGAAATATTGTTGTTCTTTATGATGCCGCTAAACAACTTAAACGCATGATTGGCACGAGTTGCACCATACATTTGTATAAAGTGATTGCGAACATACTCCAATTCTCTTTTATCAACTTTTCCATCGGCCTTGATAACAACGGCAGATAAAATTAATAAACTCATTTCAAAATCACCTGATTGTTTACTAGAACTCGATTGTCCAAACTGACGCGCATTATCAACATCTTCTTTCGAAAAACCATCAATAAAACTACCAACCACAAAGCCTAAAATTCCTCCAATCGGACCTCCAACTGAAAATCCTAATGTTGCACCAACCCATTTTGTAAAATTTCCCATAAAATTTAAATATAATGAAAGGCAAAGATAAAAATATCGACTTAATTCAAATCTAGCAATTGAATTTTTATGATAAATATTAACATATTAATTTTCAATTACTCTTTAATCTAATTTGTATCTTTGTAACCAATTTAAAATAAACATTATGTATCCAGAAGAATTAGTAAAACCGATGAGAGCAGAACTTGAAAATTCTGGTTTTACATCACTACATACAACCGATGAAGTAATCGCTGCATTGGCAAAAGAAGGAACTACTTTGGTAGTTGTAAATTCAGTTTGTGGCTGTGCTGCCGGAACTGCAAGACCTGGAGCCATTGCTTCATTAGGAGCAGATAAGTTTCCAACAAACTTAGTAACCGTTTTTGCTGGAGTAGATGCAGACGCAACCAATAAAGCAAGAGAGTTTATGATTCCTTTTCCTCCATCTTCGCCTTGTATGGCATTGTTTAAAGATGGCCAATTGGTTCATATGTTAGAGCGCCATCATATTGAAGGTCGTTCTGCACAAATGATTGCAGGGAATTTAGCAGAAGCTTATGATGAGTTTTGCTAGTAAGGCTCTAATCAGTTAACAAATATATAATTTTAAAATCCACTTTTATCGAGTGGATTTTTTATTTTTATAGAATGAATACATCCGAAGAAAAAATAATAGAAAATACGATTGAATTTGTAAAAGAAACCCTCAAAAACGCCGAAGGTGGGCATGATTGGTTTCACATCCTAAGGGTGCTTAATAATGCTAAATTGATTTCAAAAACAGAGAATGTTGACGAGTTTATAGTTGCACTAGGAGCATTATTACATGATATCGCTGATGCAAAATTTTATGATGGTGATGAAACTGTTGGTCCAAAAATGGCAAGAGCGTTTTTGGCAGCCGAACAAGTTGATGCTTCTATTATTGAACATGTGGTGAATATTGTCAATCATATTTCATATAAAAACTCTTTGAATACTTCTGATGAAAAGTGGACTTCTCCAGAATTAGAAGTAGTGCAAGATGCGGATAGATTAGATGCTATCGGAGCAATCGGAATTGCTCGATGTTTTAATTATGGTGGATTTAAAAACAGGCAATTATACAATCCTGAAATAAAACCAGACCTCAACATGAGTAAAGAGGAATATAAAAAATCATCATCTCCAACAATCAATCATTTTTACGAAAAACTGCTCTTACTGAAAGATAAAATGAATACAGAAACTGGCTTACGAATTGCTGAAGAACGACATCTTTATATGGAAGGTTTTTTAAAGCAGTTTTTTGCTGAATGGGAGGGAATTAAATAATGAATAGTTGAAAAACGGTTTGTTTTTATTGTTTTTCATCTAAAAATTATACTTTTTAGCGATTATTCAACTCTTTTTAACTCTTTTTTTTTTAAAATGACGGATTTCAATTATTCGAAATTAGGCCTTCTTTTCTCTAAAAAAGCGGTGGTTCCTTCTTCAAAATCTGCTGTTCCGAAACATTCTCCAAAATTTATAATTTCTTCTAAAAATCCGTTTGTATTTTTATCAAAACTTGCATTCACAGTTTTAATAGCTGCAGAAATTGCAGTTCCAGAATTTGATGCTATTTTATTTGCTAACTTTTCCGCCAAAGGCAATAGCTCTTCTTGAGACACCACATGATTGACCAACCCGCAATCTTTTGCTTCATCAGCAGTTAGCATATTTGCTGTTAAAATCAATTCCATCGCTCTTCCTTTGCCAACTAACTGCGCTAATCTTTGCGTTCCTCCGTAACCTGGTATTACTCCTAAAGAAACTTCGGGCAATCCCATTTTTGCGTTATCACTTGCAATTCTAAAATGTGCAGCCATTGCTAATTCTAATCCACCTCCCAATGCAAAACCATTAATTGCAGCAATTACCGGTGTTGCTAAGTTTTCAATAAAATCAAATAATAAATCATGTCCGTTTTTTGCTAAGACTTTCCCCTGTTCAACATCAAAATGAGCAAATTCTTTAATGTCTGCTCCGGCAACAAAAGCCCTTGTTCCTCCGCCAGTAATAATAATTGCTTTGGTGTCTTTGTTGGAATCTGCTTCAGAAAACGCTTGATGCAATTCTTGTATTGTTGCTAAGTTCAACGCATTTAATTGGTTAGGTCTGTTAACTGAAATAGTTAGAACGTTTCCTTTTTTTTCAAGTAGTATATTTTCGTAGTTCATTTTGATTTATTCTTTTGGTACTGTTACTGTAAATACGGTTCCTTTTTCTATTTGAGAAGCGAACGATATTGTGCCGTTATATGCTTCAATAATGTTTTTTATCATTGGCAATCCTAAGCCCATTCCGCTAGATTTGGTTGTGAATTTAGGCTCAAAAACCTTGGTTTTATCCTCCTCTGAAATCCCTTTTCCATTATCAGAAACAATTATTTTAATACTTTTATTTTCTTCAATTATTTTTATTTCAACTTGTGGATTTTCTGTTTTGTCTGTTGCTTGAATGGCATTTTTCACCAAATTATTTACCACTCGTATAATTTGCATCTTGTCTAAATTTGCTTTTATTTCTTCGGAATCAGCATGAAAAGATATAAATGATTCAGGGAAAATCTCCATTGCATTTTTTACAACAGCAGCTACATTTATAACTTCTTTTTTACGTGAAGGCATTTTAGCAAAATCAGAAAATGCAGAAGCAATCGAACTCATCACATCAATTTGCTGAATTAATATATTACTATATTCTTTTAATTTTAATTTGATATTTGGGTCGGTTGCATCAAATTTTCGTTCAAAACTTTGAACAGTTAATCGCATTGGTGTTAGCGGATTTTTAATTTCATGCGCTACTTGTTTCGCCATTTCTCGCCACGCTTCTTCACGTTCGCCTTGAGCTAATTTAACGGCGCTTTCTTCCAACTCATCAACCATGCTATTGTAAGAATCTACCAAATTATGGATTTCTTTACTCGCTTCTTTTAATACAATTTTTTCGTTTCGTTTAAAAATTCGTGTTTCATTCATTTTATCACTCACCATTTTTATTGATCTTGTGATATAACTCGAAATAAAATATGCCAATGCCAAACCAACAGCAAACATCAAAAGGAATCCTATTCCCAAGCGTGTTAAAAATTCCATTAACTCATCATCTTGCGCAGAACTATCTTCTAAGCCTGGCAGGTGCAAAATTCCTATTTCTTTAAAAATATCATCTACCAAATAGGTGTATGATGTTTGATATTCTCTATCGCCTTTTTCAACTCGAGAAACAAAACGATGGTCTATCGTTGATTTCAATTCTAAAAGTATTTTTTCAGAAACGGTTCCGCTCGTTACTTCTTTATTAGAAGAAAGAATGAAATTACCATTTAAATCAAAAATTTCAATTTCCAAATTATGAACATTTGAAACCTCCGTAATTTTAGATTTAAATATTGGCAGTAAATAAGATGCTTGAATAGGGTAAGAAGATCTCTGCATTTCATAATTTATATGCTTTCGAATGGCATTTTCTTTACGCTCTAATCTACCAGTGTTGTATTCTTGTGCCTGTTTGTTATATTGAAATATTGTAACCAAAGCTATTAAAACAGAAGACATCAAAATTAACCATACCATGGCTAAAAACACCCTGTTTTGTAAAGACAATCTTCTTTTGCTCATTTTAAGTAAACCTTTCTGTAAAAATAATAAAAAAAACAGGGCTCTATGTCGTTTGTAATGGGTAAAATTATTAATGTTGAAAAACTAATACTAATGTCTAAAAATAGAACGCTGATGACACAGATTGACTATGATTTTTCGCAGATTTAATCAGTGTTTATCAGTTATCTGTTCTAATAAATAACAAACAGTATATACTTTGCTATGGTAAACTAAATTTAATTACCCACTATTATTATGACATAGAGCCAAAAACAGTTTCTGTATTTATCTCTTGGAATACTTAATTCTGAAATAAATAATGCAAAGCACCAATATCCCAGTAATTATATTGGCTAATATAATGGAAATACTATTTATCAAAACTCCATATGTAAACCATAAAATAATTCCAATCAACATGGAAATATACATTGTTAAAGATAAGTTCTTTACCTCTTTAGTGCGCCATACTTTTAGTACTTGAGGCACAAAAGATGCAGTAGTTAAAGCGGCAGCAAATAGGCCTATTATTTCTATGTTAAAACCCATTTTATTCAAAGATTTGTCTCAGAGTGGAGTCGAAGAGACTTATTAAGGCAACCTTCAACTCCGCTCTGAAACCATTATTTAACCTACAATATTTACAATTTTACCCGGAACTACAATTATTTTTTTAGGAGTTCTACCTTCTAATTGTGCCTGAGTTTTTTCATGTTCCATCACTGATTTTTCAATTTCATCTTTTGACAAATCTAAAGACAACTCCAACGTAAACCTCATTTTACCATTGAATGAAATCGGGTAATTCTTAGTGCTTTCCACTAAATGACTGGCATCAAAAACTGGGAATTCTGCCGTAGCAATTGAAGTTTTATGTCCTAATTTACTCCATAATTCCTCTGCAATATGAGGTGCGTATGGCGAAACTAATACGATAAGTTTTTCTAAAATTTCGCGCTTATTACATTTCAACGCAGTCAATTCATTCACCGCAATCATAAACGAACTAACCGAAGTGTTGAAAGAGAAGTTTGCAATATCTTCATCTACTTTTTTGATGGTTTTATGCAATGTTTTTAACTCATCTTTGGTTGCTTTTTCATCAGAAACCAGGAAGGTTCCTTCTGCTCCAGAATGATATAATTTCCATAGTTTTTTTAAGAACGATAACACTCCAGAAATACCTGAGGTTTTCCAAGGTTTCGATTGCTCTAAAGGCCCTAAAAACATTTCAAACAAACGCAAAGAATCTGCTCCGTATTCTTCGCAAATAGCATCTGGGCTTACTACATTATATTTCGATTTGGACATTTTTTCAACCTCGCGACCTACTTTAAATGTTCTGTCATCTTCAAATATAAATTCAGCCTCTTTATATTCTTCTCTCCAATTTTTAAACGCTTCAACATTTAATTCGTCAGAAGCATTTACAAATGATACATCTGCATGAATTGGAACTATTTGTTCTTCAACTTTAAGAAACTTGTAATTTTTCCACTTTGCGTTATTTAAAGATGTTTTTTTACTTAAAGTCTCCGAAACAAATGGATGCTTTTCATTATCTATTATATAATGACCAAAACTGTTCTTCTTTAAAAAATTAAAGGATATAAAAAAAACTGACCTCTCAATAATTTCGTCTTTTTTATCATTATTGTAAGTTGACTCTGAACTAAATCTATATGCAAAAGCACTCGTCCCAGTAATCATTCCTTGGTTGATTAATTTTTTTGCAAACTCATCAACAGGAACAATACCTTTATCAAACAAGAATTTTTGCCAAAAACGCGCATACAATAAATGCCCAGTTGCGTGTTCAGAACCTCCGATATATAAATCTACATCTTGCCAATAATCCAACGCTTCTTTGCTTGCAAATTCTTCAGTATTATTAGCATCCATGTATCTATTAAAATACCAAGAACTTCCTGCCCAACCTGGCATGGTGTTTAATTCTATCGGGTACACTGTTTTATTGTCAATTAACTGATTACTGACAACTAAAGACTGTTTACTATCCCAAGCCCATTCAGTAGCATTTCCTAACGGCGGTTTTCCATCTTCTGTCGGCAAATACTTTTCTACTTCTGGCAATTTGATTGGCAAATGTTTTGCATCAATCATTTGTGGCATTCCGTCTTTATAATATACAGGGAAAGGTTCTCCCCAATAACGCTGACGACTGAACACAGCATCACGTAAACGATAATTTATCTTACCATAACCTATGCCTTGTTTTTCCAATTCATAGATAATAGTTTTCATTGCTTTTTTATACGGCAATCCGTTTAAAAAATCAGAATTTGAAATCTTCGTTCCATCTTTTCCTTCATGTGCATTTTCTGAAACATCAACGCCTTCAAAAATATTAGGAATCTCAATATTAAAATGTTTTGCAAAATCATAATCACGTTGATCACCACAAGGAACTGCCATTACAGCACCAGTTCCGTAGCTTGCCAACACATAATCTCCAATCCAAATTTGCACTTTTTCTTTTGTAAAAGGATGCTCAGCAAACGCACCTGTAAACACACCAGAAATGGTTTTTACATCTGCCATACGATCTCGTTCGCTACGTTTTGTAGTTGCATCAACATAAGCCTTAACTGCTTTTCGTTGCTTGTTTGTTGTAATTTTAGAGACCAATTCGTGCTCTGGCGCCAAGGTCATAAAACTCACTCCGAAAATAGTATCGGGTCTTGTAGTAAAGACATCGATTTGGTGGCAGGTCGGTGTCGAAGTCACTTTCTTTTTGGTAATTTTTTTAATTTCAGCTAGCTTCGGAAATTGAATTCCGTTGTTGATTTTAGAGATTACAGTATCTATATTTTTTATAATTTCTTTTTCAGAAATATAAACTACACTATATCCTTCTGTTGCAAAGAAATTCGCTCTTTCAACTTCATCTTTTTTACCTGAAAATTCAACAATTGTCTTTTTGTTAAAGCTCACAAAATCGGTAATAAAATCGCCTAGAATATATTGCTGTCTGAATTTTACGGATCCCTTTTTCTTTCTTAATACGTCCCAAAGCAATCCACTTGCTTTTGATGTATTTAAACGCAATGCTTTAATTTCTTCAATAACTTTGAAAGAAATCATTCCTTTTTCTTCTGTTGTTTCGTTTGGTAAAACTTTAAAGGAAACCATGGCTCCTTGACTTCTTCCAATCCAATTGGTTTGCGAATCTTTTAAGGGTTGTGGCCAGTCTATCTTTTGTAATCCGTCTAATAATCGTTGTGAATATGCCGAAATTCGCATAGACCATTGGGTCATTTTTTTGCGAACTACAGGGTGGCCTCCACGTTCTGAAACTCCATTTACAATTTCATCATTTGCCAATACGGTTCCAAGACCTGGACACCAGTTTACTTCTGTATCCGACAAAAATGTTAGTCTATATTGCAATAATATTTCTTGTTTTTTCTTTTTTGAAAATTTCTTCCAAGCCGAAGCAGTAAAAGATGGAATTTCATCATCACAAACAGCATTAACTTTTTTATTTCCTTTGGCAGTAAAAATTTCTTCCAAAATAGAAATATCTTGCGCTTTGTCTGAATCTTTATTATACCAAGAGTTGAATAATTGAATAAAAATCCACTGTGTCCATTTATAATATTCTGGACTTGATGTTCTCACTTCACGAGACCAATCAAAAGAAAAACCGATACGATCTAACTGACGACGATAGGTTTTAATGTTTTCTTCCGTAGTTTTTGCTGGATGTTTTCCCGTTTGAATTGCATATTGTTCCGCAGGTAAACCAAAAGAATCATACCCTTGTGGATGCAACACATTAAAGCCTTTATGACGTTTGTAACGCGCATAAATATCCGACGCAATATAACCTAAAGGATGTCCAACATGTAATCCTGCTCCGGAAGGATACGGAAACATATCTAACACATAATATTTTGGTAATTCTGAAGTATTTGAGGCTTTAAAAGTTTGATTGGTTGCCCAAAACTCTTGCCATTTTTTTTCTATATCTTGATGGTTGTAACTCATTCAGTCTCTATTATTAAAGTCTGCAAAGTTACTGTTTAAATTGAAAAGAATAAAGGGGTGTCGCTTGTTATTTTAACCGCCTTGCTTTTTGTTCTTGAGGCAGTAAACAATTGTAAATAAATGAGTTTACAGGCGTTTTAATTCCGTGTTTGACTCCTTGTTTTACAATATATCCATTAAAGTTTTCTAATTCTGATGGGCGTCCTTCCATAATATCTCTTTGTGTAGATGCGGTTGAATCAAAATCTTGTGCGCTTATAAAACTCATCATTAGTCCAACCATATCCTCTGGAAGTTTGATTCCTTTTATTAGTGCGATTTCATAAATTTCTTGGCAAGTGTCATTGAGTAATTTATAGGTTTTCTTATTTTCAACCATTCTTCCAATACTAACTCTGGTAAGACCTCCTAACCCGCTAACAGTACAAATAAACATGAATTTTTTCCAAATATCTGCAATAATGTCATTAGGAATAATAGTTTTAAACTTCGCCTTTTCAAAAGTAGTCTGGAGTTTTAAAACACGGTTTGTCTTTTCATTATTCAGTTCACCTATATTAATTTCTGGTGGATAAAAGAAATGATTGATGATTCCATAATCTTCCACTTTTGCATAAATTTTACAAAAGCCAGCAATAATGTGTTTTTTGTCAATTACAGAAAGTAGTTTTTCTATATTATCAACACCATTTTGTAATGGTAATATTAGAGTGTTGTCAGAAAGTATTGATTTAATTTCTTTTGCCGCATCAAATACTTGCCACGATTTTACTCCTAAAATAATTAAATCAAAATCTGCGTTTAAAGAAGAAATGTCATTTGTTGCTTTTACAGGAAAAACAGTGAAATCGCCATCAATACTTTTTACTTGTAAACCATTTTTTTGGATGGCTTCTAGATGTTTTCCACGAGCAATAAAAGTAACATCATTTCCCGCTTCGGCTAAACGTGCTCCGAAATAACCACCAACTCCACCAGTACCATAAATAAGTATTTTCATGTTTTAATTAATATAAATTTCTCACAAAAGGAAACTGATTATTAATCAAAAATACTATAATTTTTTAGACCCAAATAGTTTTGGAATGTTCCAACTAAATCCAGCAGAAAAATACTGTAAATCGTTATTCAGTCCTAATCCGTAAGAAATATCTAATTGAAAATTATCTTTGAGTAAATAGGTTAAACCAGCATCGAAATAACCTTCATAAAAACCTTGTTCGCCATACACACCATAAGGTTCTATATAACCTCCAAAACTATCAGTAAAGGAAAACCCAAGTGCCACTGAATACGTAAACGAATGTATTTGCGCAACATAATCATAACCAACATTATAGCCTAAACCAATATTTTCAGACAAACTATGTGAAATAGATAATTTATTTATGGCGCCCATTTTATCGTTAGATAATTCATTTTTTGCTGTTGGAATAATTGCATGTGACAAGAAAGCGATTTCTGTATTGACGCCTTCTTTTTTAAATAACTGCAATTTTACACCTAACTCAATATCACTAAATCCTGAAACTTTATTTGTTTCATCAAAAAGTTCAAGTTTGTGTGCTTCGTATTGATTAAAAAGTCTTAATTCAATTTTTTCAGTCAATCCATAACGCAATAATGTTGATGGTCCTGCAAAACTATTAAGCATATCATCATCGTTTGAAGAAGCAACTATTCCCATTTCTATTTGTAAACTTCCTTTTGGGACTGTTGAAGACGCCTCAGTTTGATCTGGTCTATCGGTAATAATTTGTTGAGAAAAAGAAGCGACAGCGCATAATAAAGTTAATAATGTAATTTTTAGTTTCATCTTGTATATAATTTTTGGCAAATGTAGTATTATTTTTAGACAAGTCTAAATTTATTTTTTTAAATTCATAAAAAAAACATATCTTTGCTGCATGAATATTGAGTTATCTTATACCGAAGAAAACTATTTAAAAGCCATTTTTAGTTTATCTACTAAAAATGAAATTGCAGTTAGCACGAATGAAATTGCAAAAAAACTAAAAACAAAAGCATCTTCTGTAACTGATATGATTAAAAAATTAGCTGATAAAAAATTGGTTGATTATAAAAAATATCAAGGAGTATCATTAACTAAAGATGGAAGAAAGAGAGCGGTATTAATCGTACGTAACCATAGGCTGTGGGAAGTTTTTTTAGTAAACAAATTAGATTTCAATTGGGATGAAGTTCATGATTTAGCAGAACAACTAGAGCATATAAAATCGGAGCAATTAACAGAAAAATTAGATGCTTTTTTAGAGCATCCAACACACGACCCGCACGGCGACCCAATTCCTGATAAAAATGGAAATATTGAACATCATAAAAACATGATGCTTTCTTCTATCAATAAAAATGAAACCTGTGTGGTTATTGGAGTTAAAGATTCTTCATCCACATTTTTAAAATTTTTAGACAAATCTGAAATCAAACTGGGAAGCACGTTAAACGTTATTTCAAAAGAAGAATTTGATAATTCTATGTTGGTAAAAATTAACAATAAAAAGCTTTCGCTCTCTACACAAATCACAAAAAATTTATTCGTAAAAGAAGTTAAACAATAAGCATAAACACATGAAAAAAATAACACTACTACTATTATCAATACTAACATTGGTTAGTTGTAACAATTCAACAAAAAAAGAATCGGATAAGTTAAACATAGTAACAACCACCTCTATGATTACAGATTTAGCAAAAAATATTGGTGGCGATTTAGTTGATATTCAAGGTCTTATGGGTAGCGGTGTTGATCCGCATTTATATAAAGCAAGCGCAGGTGATGTTTCTAAACTAATGAATGCTGATGTCATTTTTTATAATGGACTACATTTAGAAGGAAAGCTAGTTGAAGTTTTTGAAAAAATGCAGCAAGTTCAAAAAATCAAAACATTTGCTATTGCTGAAACACTGGATGAAAGTACTTTAATTGGTTCAGATTATTTTCAAAGTAATTATGACCCACATATTTGGTTCGATATAGATTATTGGATGCAAGCAGGTGCTTATTTAACGGAAAAATTACAAGAGTTAGATCCTAAAAACGCACAAGCATTTGAAGATAATTGGACTATTTATCACAAAAAATTAATCGAATTGAAAGAAAATATTGTTCAAATAATAGCTTCTTTGCCTCCAGAAAAACGTATTTTAGTAACAGCACATGATGCCTTTAGTTATTTCGGAAAAGCATTTGGTTTTGAGGTTGTTGGGCTTCAAGGATTATCAACTGCAACTGAAGCAGGAGTACAAGACGTTCAAAAACTTTCAAATTTTATTATTGAAAAGAACGTAAAAGCCATTTTTGTTGAAAGCTCCGTTCCTAGAAGAACTATTGAAGCGTTACAAGCCGCAGTCAATTCAAAAAACAATACTATTGAAATTGGTGGCACCTTATTTTCTGATGCGCTGGGGAATAAAGGAACTTATGAAGGTACTTATATTGGGATGTTTGAATACAATGTAAATACAATTGTAAACGCATTAAAATAATGACCAAAATAGCAGTAAAAGTAGATGATTTAACGGTAGCGTATAATTACAAACCTGTATTGTGGGATATTGACCTTGAGATTCCTGAAGGAGTTTTGATGGCTATTGTTGGCCCTAATGGAGCGGGAAAATCTACATTAATTAAGGCTATTTTAGGCATTCTAGACCCTTTGGCTGGCAGTGTTACTATTTATGGAAAACCTTATAAAAAACAACGTTCGTTAGTTGCTTATGTTCCACAAAAAGGAAGTGTAGATTGGGATTTCCCAACAACTGCACTTGACGTGGTAACAATGGGCACTTATGGCAGTTTGGGTTGGATTAAAAGACCTAGACAAAAACAAAAAAAAGAAGCTCTAGAGGCTTTAGAAAAAGTAGGAATGCTCTCTTTTAAAAACAGACAAATAAGTCAACTTTCAGGAGGCCAACAACAACGTATTTTCTTAGCTCGTGCATTGGTGCAAAACGCCTCCATTTATTTTATGGATGAACCTTTTCAAGGTGTTGATGCTACCACAGAAATAGCAATCATCAATATTTTAAAGGAATTAAGAAAGCAAAATAAAACGGTGATTGTAGTTCATCACGATTTACAAACCGTACCAGAATATTTTGATTGGGTAACATTTTTAAACGTTAAAAAAATAGCAACAGGTCCGGTTAAAGATATTTTTAACGACGATAATTTAACGAAAACCTATGGTATTAATTACAAGGTAAGCGTTCAGGAATAATGGATATCAAAGAATACTTTTCCTTAGTTTTTACAGATTACACCTTGCGTACAATCACTTTAGGAACTGCAATTTTAGGAGCAGTTTGTGGTATGCTCGGTAGTTTTGCAGTATTAAGAAAACAGAGTCTTTTAGGTGATGCCATTTCACATGCGGCATTGCCAGGAATTGCAATTGCATTTTTAATTACTGGCACAAAAGACAGTAACGTTTTATTAATTGGCGCTTTAATTAGCGGGTTAATTGGAACTTTTTGGATTCGTGGAATTGTTTCAAAAACACATTTGAAATCAGACACTGCTTTGGGTTTAATCCTATCCATTTTTTTTGGTTTTGGAATGTTATTGCTCACTTATATTCAAAAGCAACCAAATGCAAATCAAGCAGGTTTAGATAAGTACTTATTTGGACAGGCCGCAACGCTACTTGAAAGCGATGTTTGGATGATGGCAATTGTAACAAGCGTCTGCTTAATCGTTTTACTACTCTTTTGGAAAGAATTTAAAATTCTTCTTTTTGATGCAGATTACACCAAGACCTTAGGGTTTAATACTAAATTTATTGACATATTAATTACAACATTTATAGTTGTTGCTATTGTTTTAGGTTTACAAACCGTAGGTGTGGTATTAATGAGTGCAATGCTTTTGGCACCTGCTGCCGCTGCAAGACAATGGACAAACAGTTTGGGTGTTATGGTAATTTTGGCTGCATTTTTTGGTGCGTTTTCTGGGGTTTTAGGAACCGCAATCAGCGCCTCTGAAAATAATCTTTCTACCGGACCAGTTATCGTAATTGTTGCATCGGTGTTTGTTATCTTTTCATTTGTCTTTTCTCCAAGCCGTGGTTTATTGTTTAAACAAATAAAAATTATTAAAAACAGAAGGGATTTAAAACTTTTTAAAACGCTCACATTTATGCGGAATATTGCAGAAACACATGACAATATTTCGCATCCACATACGATCAAAATTTTAAATAATTTTCAAGGATATACTAAAAAAACACTCCATAAGTTAGTGGAACTTAATTATGTAATCTTAAATGGAAATATGTGGTCATTAACTGAAGAAGGGTTTAAAAAAGCCACAAATTTATATAATCAACATTCAAAAAACGATGAATAGCGCACAGATAGAAATACAACTTATTGCAAGTCTTGTAGCTATTGCTTGTGCAATTCCTGGCACTTTCTTAGTGCTAAGAAAAATGGCAATGATAAGTGATGCTATAAGTCATTCTATTTTACCTGGTATTGTTATTGGTTTTTTTATCACCCAAGATTTAAACTCTCCGCTGCTTATTTTATTGGCGGCATTAACGGGCGTAATTACCGTAGTTTTGGTAGAATATATTCAAAAAACTGGTTTGGTAAAAGAAGATACCGCGATTGGTTTAGTTTTTCCTGCGCTTTTTAGTATAGGCGTAATTTTAATAGCTAAAAACGCCAATGATGTGCACTTAGATATAGATGCTGTTTTGTTAGGTGAACTAGCTTTTGCTCCGTTTGATCGCTTAATTATTAATGGAATTGATATTGGACCTAAATCGTTATGGGTAATTGGTACTATCTTGTTATTGACGCTAGGATTATTATTCGCGTTTTTTAAAGAATTAAAAGTAAGCACGTTTGATGCTGGGCTGGCTTCTTCCTTAGGGTTTTCACCAGCAATACTTCATTACGGATTAATGACCACCGCCTCTATTACAACTGTTGGTGCTTTTGATGCCGTTGGAGCTATTTTGGTTGTTGCATTGATGATTACACCAGCAGCGACAGCATATTTACTCACAACTAATTTGAAAAAAATGCTTGTTTTAGCCGTCATATTTGGCGTTTTTAGCGCAATAACTGGCTATTGGGTTGCACATTGGTTAGATGCTTCTATCGCTGGGTCAATCACAACAGTTTTAGGTTTGCTTTTTTTAATGGTCTATTTATTTGCTCCAAGTAAAGGGTTAATTTCAGTGACCTATAAAGAACGTCAACAACGAATAGAAGTATCTTTACTTACTTTCTTATTGCATCTGAAAAACCATACTGAATTAGAAGAACGACATATAAATCATTTAAATGAACATATCAACTGGCACAAAGCACGTTCAAAAACAGTGTTGGATTTAGCGCTAAAAAACAATATGATACTCATTGAAAATGATATTGTTTCATTAACTAATAAAGGAAATGAATTTACCTCAAAAGCTATCGATTATATTATTACTAATGAAGACTCACAAATTGAGGATATGAAAAAAGATTTCTTTCTTTTTAGGGGGTAGTTTTTTAGAAAAAATTAATGACAGCCGCAAGAATCTTCTCCACAAGAACTTGCGGTTTTCTTCTTTTTGAAGAAGAATTTTTTAACCACGAATCTTACAGCAAATATCACTGCTATATAAACCAATATTTCTTGAAGTAGTTCCATTCGTATTATTGTCGTTTTATTTCACTTTTATTTCAATAATTGAAATGCAATCAAAGCCGTAATATATGCAATCGCTGTCATTCCGAACAATTGAATAAGTGGCCATCGCCAACTATTGGTTTCTCGTTTAACAATAGCCAAAGTACTCGCACATTGCATTGCAAAAGCATAGAATAACAACAGTGATATTCCGCTTGCAAAGGTAAATACTTTCCCTCCGTTCAAAAATGTTTCCGCTCTCATTTTATCTTTTAGTGTGCTTTCATCATCCGTATTTCCAACACTATAAATGGTGGCCAGCGTTCCTATAAAAACTTCGCGTGCGGCAAATGATGTTACTAATGCAATTCCTATTTTCCAATCATATCCTAAAGGCTTAATAATTGGTTCTATTGTTTTTCCAACAATGCCTATATAAGAATGTTCTAATTTATATGATGCTATTTGATGTTCTAAATCTGCAGATGAAATTTCTTGATTCACCATTTCTGACGTTATAATTTCTTCTGCATTATTAAATTTATCTCCTGGACCATACGAAGCCATAAACCATAAAATAATGGATATTGCTAAAATGATTTTTCCTGCTTCAAACACAAAAGTTTTTGTTTTTTCAAGCACATTAATAAATATATTTTTAAACATCGGTAATTTGTAATTAGGCATTTCAATTACAAAGTATGTCTTGCTTTTAATCTTCAATGTTTTATTCAAAATATATGCTGCAATAATTGCGGATGCAAACCCTAATAAATACAAACTCATTAAGGTTAGCCCTTGTGCGTTAAAAATCCATAAAACCCGTTGATCTGGAATTACCAACGCAATTATAATTGCATAAACTGGTAAACGTGCAGAACAGGTTGTAAAAGGCGTAACTAAAATAGTAATCAAACGTTCTTTCCAGTTTTCAATATTTCGGGTTGCCATAATTGCTGGAATTGCACAAGCGGTACCTGAAATTAAAGGTACTACGCTTTTACCACTCAATCCAAAACGTCGCATAATTCGATCCATTAAAAACACCACACGACTCATATAACCGGTTTCTTCCAACACAGAAATAAATAAAAACAAAAATGCTATTTGCGGAATAAAAATCACAATACCACCCAAACCAGATATAACTCCATCTGCCAATAAATTGGTAAAAACACCTGGTGGTAATGTTGTTTTAACCCATGAATTTAGTGACGTAAATGATGCGTCTATAAAATCCATTGGAACGCTACTCCAATCAAATATTGCTTGAAAAATTAATAAGAGAATGGCAAAGAATATTACATATCCGAAAATCCGATGCGTTAATACGCTATCAAACTTACTTCTTAAATCTGTTGCTTTCGATTTATCAACCAAATACCCTTTTTTCAAAACATCGTTGATAAACTTATAACGAACGATGGTTTCTCTATGTTGTAATTTTTTTAATTCTGAATTCGATTTTGTTATAAATGTTGTGGCGTCTTTAATGGTCTTTTTTTCAATTTTACCAAAATTCACATCCTGCGTAATTACCAACCATAATTTGTATAATGATTGATTTGGAAACGTTTTTTTAAGCCCACTAAAATATTCTTCATCAATTTTAGAAGTGTCTAAACAAGGTGTTGAAGGTAATTTTTTGCACTCTCGTAACAATTGTTTTATGTCCTCTATTCCTTCTTTTGTTCTTGAACTTACCAAAGCAATTTTAGTATTCAATTCCTTTTCAAGCACAGGTATATCTATTGAAATCCCTTTGCGCTTCATTCGGTCAGACATATTAATTACCAAAATTGTCGGAATTTCTAAATCTTTAATTTGCGTGAAGAGTAATAAGTTTCTTTTCAAGTTTTCTACTTCAGAAACTACAATAGCAACATCAGGAAAATCTTCTCCGTTCTTATTCATCAATAATTCAATCACCATACTTTCGTCTAATGAAGAAGCATTTAAACTATAAGTCCCTGGTAAATCAATTATTTTTGCTTTTTGATGTCTTGTAAGTTTAAAATAACCCACTTTTTTTTCAACGGTAATTCCGGGATAATTCCCAACTTGTTGATTTAAACCTGTAAGATGATTAAAAACAGAAGTTTTCCCAGTATTTGGATTTCCAATTAACGCGACCTTCAAAACATTGGTACTCATAAATTAGAAGGTTTAATTTACTTTTTTAATTGAAATTTGTTCGGCGGTTTCTTTTCTAATCGCAACATAACTTCCGTTAATATTGATATATAAGGGATCATGAAATGGTGCAAACTGAACTAATTCAACAGTGTTACCGGGCAAACAACCCATTTCAATTAATTTTAAAGGAATGGCATCAATTTCAAATTCTTGAATAATTCCTTTTTCTCCCTTATCTAATGTTGCAATGGTTTGCATGAAGTAATTAAATATTTAGAGGGCAAATATACTAAATTAGAATCGTTCTAAACTATGATGTGTATCACTTCTTTTTAGTTTCCTCTTGAAGTAATTTAATATCTTCTATTAGTTGATTGACAGCTTCTGAATCTGTTCCATCATAATAACCTCTAATGCGTCTTTTAGTATCAACCAATACAAAATTTTCGGTATGAATAAAATCTTGAACACCACCATCACCTTCATCTAAAACCACAAAATAACTTTTACGAGCTAGGTCGTAAATATGTTTTTTATCTCCAGTGGTAATATTCCATTTCGAATCAATCACTCCTTTTTTATCGGCATAAGCTCTCAAAATAGGCACGCTATCCATAATTGGCGTTACAGAATGAGATAAAAATTTAACATTATCATCAGAAATAAATGCCGATTGAATCGTTGCCATATTATTCGTCATAATCGGACAAATAGTTTGGCATCTTGTAAAAAAGAAATCCGTTACATATATCTTGTCTTCGTAATCTTTTTGCGTAACTGTTTCTCCATTTTGATTGATTAAGGAAAAATCAGAAATTGAATGATTATTACGCACATGAAGCAATGATGCATCAACCAATCTTGGGTTTACATCCGCAGGACTATAAATTGGTAATCTCTTTTCTGGGTTTAAAATAGAGTAAATAATAGGTACCATAATAACTGAAAAAACAATCATTATAAGTAAGGTTGGCAGGGATTTTTTAAAGAATTTCAAGTCCATAATTAACTACAAATTTACAACAAATCAACAGTTAAATTCAAGGCCATTTATAAAAGTTTGTTAAATAAAACTACTAGTTTCTAATTCAGTTTCTAAACTCTATTTAAAACCGTACATTTGTGCGTTTTTTAAGACAAAATACATTTTATGGAAATATTAATAAAAGCATCTCAATTTATTTTAAGTTTATCGTTACTAATTGTTTTGCACGAATTAGGTCATTTTATACCCGCCAAATTATTCAAGACAAGAGTTGAAAAATTCTATTTATTTTTTGATGCTTGGGGCAAAAAATTATTCTCATTTAAATGGAGAGGAACTGAATATGGAATTGGATGGCTACCACTAGGTGGTTATGTGAAAATTTCAGGAATGATTGATGAAAGCATGGATACCGAGCAAATGAAACAGCCTGCGCAACCGTGGGAATTTCGTTCAAAACCAGCATGGCAACGTTTAATTATTATGTTGGGTGGCGTTTTTGTAAACTTTGTGCTAGGTTTTTTAATCTACATTATGATTTTTTCCGTTTGGGGTGAAGATCAAGTTGCGCCAGAAGGTGTAAAAAACGGATTTTCAGTTAATAAAATTTTCAAAGAACACGGTTTTCAAGATGGAGATAAAATCATGAAAATTAATGGAGAAACTCCAACGGATGTTCTTGCAATTAATAAACATTTATTTTTACGCGATATTAGTTCTATTGAAGTAAAACGTTCAAATGGCGCTCAAGAAACACTTTCAATTCCAGAAGACATCGGTCAGATAATGTGGCAAAGTAATGTGATGCTTCCTTTTACTCCTAGATTTAAAGCAATTATAGATAGTGTTATACCAAACAATCCTGCTGAAAAAGCTGGCTTCTTAAAGAATGATAAAGTTATAGCAATCAACGATACTCCTATTGTTTATTGGGATGAATTTTCAAATGCAATTGAAGAAGGAAACCCAATGAAAGTAACCATTTTAAGAAATGGTGCTGAAACAGAAATATCCGTAATTCCGAATGAAGAAAATAAATTAGGGGTTTCCCCTAAAATTATTACCGAAGATATTGTTAATATTCAACATAAAGACTACTCTTTCGCAGAAAGTATTCCGCTTGGGTTTGATAAAGCCTATTGGACATTAAAAGATTACATCACCCAATTTAAATACGTATTCACTAAAAAAGGAGCTACAAGTGTTGGTGGTTTTATAGCTATTGGAAATATATTTCCAGCGACTTGGTCTTGGGAAGCATTTTGGAGCATTACCGCATTTTTATCAATCATGCTTGGTTTTATGAACTTATTACCAATACCAGCATTGGATGGTGGTCATGTTGTATTCACCCTTTGGGAAATGATTACAGGTCGCAAACCTTCAGATAAATTCTTAGAATACGCTCAAATTACAGGGTTTGTTTTATTAATGGGATTACTATTACTCGCAAATGGTAATGATATTTATAAATGGGTTACTGGGCAATTGTAAATCATGTAAAAATACTTAAACAAAAAAGCCGAAGTTTAATAACTTCGGCTTTTTTGTGCTTAAAATTTAATTAAGCTTTCCTTAATTCCTTCGCTTTTTCTTTCGCTACTTCGTTTCGCGCAATTTTATGATCAGGGCGCGTCCATTTCGGTTTTTCTCCTTCTGATTGATATGAAGAATCAGTAGCCTCCACTGTTTGTGGTTGTACTTTTTTAGTAAATGGTTTCTGTGGTATCATTCCCAATAACTCAAACATTTTCATGTCTTCATTAACATCAGGGTTTGGAGTCGTCAATAATTTATCACCTGCAAAAATAGAATTTGCCCCTGCAAAGAAACACATCGCTTGTCCTTCTCTGCTCATTTCTGTTCTTCCTGCTGATAAACGAACTTGTGTTTCAGGCAATACAATTCTAGTAGTTGCAACCATCCGAATCATATCCCAAATCTCTACAGGTTTTTCACCTTCAAGCGGCGTGCCTTCAACAGCAACCAATGCATTTATTGGTGTAGATTCTGGTTGTGGATTTAACGTAGATAAAGCGACTAACATTCCTGCTCTGTCTTCAATATTCTCACCCATACCAATAATTCCACCTGAACAAACCGTAACATTTGTTTTACGAACATTACCTATTGTGTCTAATCTATCTTGATATCCACGAGTAGAAATTACTTCTTTATAATATTCTTCTGAAGAATCTAAATTATGATTATATGCATACAATCCTGCTTCTGCCAGACGCTGCGCTTGATTTTCAGTTATCATACCCAAAGTACAACAAACCTCCATATCTAACTTGTTTATTCCCCGTACCATCTCTAGCACTTGGTCAAATTCGGGCCCATCTTTTACATTTCGCCAAGCGGCTCCCATACAAACTCTTGAACTTCCACTTTCTTTTGCTCTAAGAGCTTGTGCTTTTACTTGATTTACACTCATCAAATCATTCCCTTCAACACCGGTATGATAACGTGCCGCTTGCGGACAATAACCACAATCTTCAGAACATCCTCCAGTTTTTATAGATAGTAACGTAGAAACTTGTACCACATTTGGGTCGTGTTGTTCACGATGTACCGTTGCAGCCTCATATAATAACTCCATTAAAGGTTTGTTATATATTTCGAGTATTTCTTCTTTCGTCCAGTTGTGTTTTACTACACTCATACTATTTGATTTGATGGAGCAAAAATAAGTAAATTAATTCGGATTAGACAGTAATATACTCACTGCATTTCCTCCAAACCCAACAGCGTTTACCAATATTTTGTTTACTTTTTTCGGCTGAAGTTGATTTTCTAAAAATGGTATTCCAACAAATTGTTGATGCTGTAACATTAAAATTGCTAGTTCTAAACTCAATGCGCCAGATGCGCCAAAAGTGTGTCCTATTTTCCACTTATTAGAAGTAACGGCTGGTATATCGCTTCCGAAAACTTTTTGAATTGCTTCATATTCAGAAGAATCTCCTTTCAAAGTTCCTGGGGCATGCATTACAATAATATCAACCTCTGAAGAACTTGTGTTTTTCAATGCCATTTTCATAGATTTTTGAAAACAGGTAGCTTCATCAGAAATAGAAATGTTATGCTCTAAAATTTCTGTTGCATATCCAATTCCTTCAATTGTTGCTAATGAATTTTCAACAATTCCTTTTTCTAAACACAAAACGGAGGCTCCTTCTCCTAAAATCATCGTGTTTTTCTTTTTAGAAAAATCTAATGTTTTACATGGATAATGAGATTCTTCGCTACGCTCAGAATGACAAGGAGCATATATTTTAAGCGCTTTCATTTGTGCAATCGTAAAATCTGTTAATGGCGCTTCACTTCCGCCTACCAAAAATTTTTCACTCATACCAGAATTAATCCATGCGATTCCATTCAACACCGCATGCAATGCTGTTGAACAGGTTATTGAATGACTTATAGTTGGTCCTTGAGATTGTAAATCGTGGGCTACCCAAGATGAAATATTTCCCAACGTTGTTGTTGGTGAAGCCAACGTTTCTGTCTTTTTTCGCTCTAAAAAATCTTGATGGTATTTTTCAAATAATCCCGTTGCTCCTCTTGAAGAGCCTATATTTATTCCGAAATCTCCAGATTCCCAATTAGCTTCTTTGATTGCTTTTTTAGCAACATACATTGCCATTAAAACCGAATTATCTAACTCTTTATAATGCTTATTAGACTCCCTCAATTTTTCAATTTCTAAGACATCTTCATTCTTTAAAGGTGAAACAAAATCCAATTCATTATTAAATTTTCGAATCGAAAAATGATGCTTTTTGTTTAAATAATTATTCCAAATCTCTTCTTTATTTCTTCCTAAAGGGGAAATAGATGAAATGGCGGTAATAGATATTGGTTCTTGCACTAAAGTTTGTATTTTTAACAAAAGTAATCGATAGATTCTAATCAAATCCTATTTGGTAATATTAATTTATGGAAGATCATCAAAAAAGTTGGTTTCGTAGAAATTGGGTCTGGGCAATTCCTGGCTGTGGATGTTTGGGTATTATTTTATTTGTCGTTTTTGGAGTCGGTGCAGCCTTTTTCGGAATCAAAAATTTTATAAGCAATTCCAGTCCTTATGAATATGCTGTTGAACAAGCCATCACCAACTCAGAAGTGATTGAAATTCTTGGAGCACCTGTTGAAACGAACGGAATGATGGATGGGAATGTTACTATTGCTAATGAAACTGGAAACGCCAATTTTACCGTACCCATCAAAGGTTCAAAAGGATTTGGGACGCTGGTTGTTTCTGCCGAACGATTTGATGGCGAATGGGTGTATGTCGATTTGTATATAACGATTCATGAAACCCAAAAACAACTAAATTTATTGGATCAAACTTTAGAGGGCATCTAACAATTCTTCAATCGTTTTATAGACTTTTTCTAATTGTATCTCTGTAATTACAAAAGGCGCTAAAATATAAATGGTATTTCCAAGAGGACGCAAAAACACGCCATTATCCATAAAATGTTGAAACATTTTGTCGCGTAAATCTCCGTAGCGCTCCATTTCAATATTTAAATCTAACGCAAAAATAATTCCTAACTGACGCGTACTTTTAACCTTTGGATGATTTATTATTCGCTCGCTAAATTGTTGATGAGATTGAGTAACTCGTACAATGTTTTGCTTCATTTCTTCTGTTTGAAGCAACTCCATACTTGCTAAGGCGGCTGTGCATGTTAACGGATTTGCAGAATAGGTATGCCCATGAAAAAAGCCTTTTCCCAGTTCATCATCGTAAAATGCATTGTATATTTTTTGAGTACATGTTGTTAATGCCATGGGCGCAATTCCACCGGTCAATGATTTTGACAAACACATAATATCAGGTTTGTTTTCTAGATAATCTGAAGCGAAATTTTTGCCTGTTTTACCAAAGCCTGTCATTACCTCATCTGCTATTGTAATGACTGCAAAGGAATGCGCAATTGCAATTAATTCATCTAAAAAAATCGCATCATACATAAACATTGCTGATGCGCCTTGGACTAAAGGTTCAAAAATAAATGCTGCGATATTTTCAGTTTCTAACAACCGTGTAAATTGCTCTTTTATCTGCTCAAAATTTTCTTGATTCGGAACCGAAATTCTATCAACATCAATAAAAAATTCTTCAAACGGACCATTATAAACCGACAGTCCAGAAACAGACATTGCTCCAAAAGTATCTCCATGAAACCCTCCTTCTAAAGCAACTATTCTTCCGCGTTTTTCTCCTTTATTAAAATGATATTGCAATGCCATTTTAATTGCTACATCAACTGATGTTGAACCATTATCAGAAAAGAATATTTTTTGTTGATTTTCAGGTAAAATCTTCATTAATGCTTCTGACAATTCAATGGCGGGTTTATGGGTAAATCCACTAAAAACCACTTGATCTAGTTGATCTAATTGACTTTTTACTTTTGAGGTAATAGCTTCGTTGCAATGACCATACATGCAGGTGTACCACGATGCAATTGCATCAATATATTCATTGCCAGCATCGTCTGTTAAAACGCACCCTTTCGCCTTTACGATTGCCAAATGGTTTGGGTGTAGTTTGTGCTGTGTTAACGGATGCCACAGGTGTTTTTTATCTCGTTCTTGTAGGTTCATTTGCCTTTGTCATTCCTGCCAAAGCAGGAATCTATTTTAATTATTTATGTATGGATTCCTCCTTTCGCAGGAATGACATTAAAGTTTTAATAATCGTGGTTTAAATAATTCTGCGTATTTTTTGATGATCTCTTTATCAAACTTCTCTTCTTCATTTATTCTTCCCAAAACTTCAACTCCCGTCATTTTTTCAATAATTAATTCAGTCGTTGAATGTTCATTTCCACTAAAAATAATGGAAACATCAAACCCTTTTTCTTGTAATAATTTTAGGGTTAAAAGCGTGTGATTGATACTTCCCAAATAATGCCTAGAAACTACAATTACTTTATATTCGGGTTTAATTAAATCGAGCACTGTTTGCGTGCTGTTTATTGGAACTAACAATCCGCCTGCTCCTTCAATAATTAAATTATTTTGGGTTTGGGGTTCTATAATTTTGTCTAGTATTATTTCAATACCGTCAATATTCGCAGCCGCATGTGGACTCATTGGTGTTTTTAACGCATACGCATTTGGATGAAATTTAGAAACCGAATTCGAAACCAATTCCTTTACTTTTTTGGTGTCACAGTATTCTAATTCACCTGCCTGAATCGGCTTCCAATAATCGGCTTTTAAGGCTTCCACCAATATGGCAGAAACGATGGTTTTACCAACATCTGTTGAAATTCCGGTGATGAAATATTTTTGTTTGTTTTTCATAATACGTCATGCTGAACTCGTTTCAGCATCTCATCCTATTGATAATCTAATGTTTTCAACTTCGGATTATTTTCTTTAATTAAATTTATTTTCCACTCCTTATGCCAGTTTTTTAACTGCTTCTCTCTTGATATTGCCTGTTCAATATCACTAAAAAATTCATAATATACCAAGTCAATCGTTTGATGCTTTTTTGTAAAAACCGAAGCCGTGCCCTCATAGTGTTCATACAATCTTTTAGAAAGGTTTGCTGTTACACCAATATAAAATGTTGTTCTGTATTTATTTGTTAATATGTAAACGAAACTACTTTGCATTTTTTTATGCGACCCTGAAACAAGTTCAGGGTGACGTAACAAAAATAGCAAGTAGTTTTAAAACTTCTACTATTTCCTCTTTAGAATTATAACTATGCAAACAAATTCGCAATCGTTCTTGCCCTTCTTTAACTGTTGGTGATAAAATTGGTTTTACATCAAATCCTTTTTGTTGCAATTGTTCCGCTATTTGTTTTACTTTCTCATTACCAGAAATAATACAACAATGAATAGCCGAATTACTTTCAATGAAATTTAATTGATCGCTAAAAACTTTTAAATGTTGATTAAAAAATAGAATGTTTTTATTTAACTTGTTTATCTGAGATTCTTCGCTTCGACTCCGCTCAGCGACTAGTTGATTGAAAGCTGTTTTTGTAGTCGCTAATGAATGTGGTGGCAATGCTGTTGTATAAATAAAACTTCGTGCAAAATTTATGAGGTATGCTTGCAATCTGTCTGATCCAAGAACCGCTGCTCCATGACAACCCATTGCTTTTCCAAAAGTTACAATTCGTGCAAAAACCTCATCTTCTAATTTTAATTGTTGAACTAATCCGCAACCGTTTTCTCCAAAAACTCCAACAGCATGCGCTTCATCAACAATTAAATATGCCTTGTGTTTTTTACAAAGTTGGGCTATTGCAATTAAGTCCGGTGAGTCACCATCCATAGAAAAAACGGATTCTGTTACGATATATATTTCTCCGTCATGCTGAACTCGTTTCAGCATCTCATCGAGAGCGCACAAATCATTATGTTTAAAACTATAGGCTTTGGCATTTGAAAGTCGAATGCCATCGCGAATAGAAGCATGAATAAATTCATCATATAAAATTAGATCTCCACGTTGTGGCACCGATGAGAAAAAACCAATATTGGCATCATAACCCGAATTAAAAATCAAGGCGGTTTCAGCATTAAAGAAAGTAGCTAATTGCTGCTCAACCTCTTCATGTAATTTGTGATTACCTGAAAGTAATCGAGAACCTGTTGCTCCGTTTTGTTGTAGGTTATTATCAACTAAATATTGATGTGTGCTCTTAAAAATTTCTTTTGATTGTGAAAATCCTAAATAATCATTCGATGAAAAATCTACCAAATTTTGATTTTGACTTAACGAGCGAACGGCATTATTATCAATTCTATCGTTTATTTTTTTTTTCAATTTCTTCGGAAAATCATTCATAAAACAAATATATAGCTTGTAATTTTCATCAAACATAAAATTGCGTGAAAATTTAATTATTTATCTTTTTACAATAATTTATTATTGTTTTTCAATAATTTTAGATATGTTTGCAATGAACAAAAAATCATTCAACATAAAAACAATTTAACCATATAACCATGAGAAAAATACATGTCCTAAAAGCCATTGTTGATCTTGTTTGGATCTTAACTTGCCTGCTAATTCCTTTCATCATAATTTGTATTCCTCTTCTTTTTATTTATGACATAGGAGATCTTAATATAAGCATTAGCAATATAAATTTATCTACTTTAACCAACTTTGGTAAAACTTTAATAAGCATTTCGCTCATTTCTTACCTTATGCTAATCTATTCCCTTTTTCTTTTTAGAAAAGTATTAGGCTATTTTTTACGACTTAAAATATTTGATTTTTATGTAATCAAAACATTTCAAAAAATAGGAATTTTATTAAGTATATCTGGGCTTATATCACTCGCTATCTCTATTATTTCAAACCTATATTTTAATCAGAAATTTAAACTTGAAATCGGAATGAACGAACATATTATTATGATATGCTTAGGACTCTTTTTTATGATATTAAGCGAAATTTTTAAGATTGGTAAAATCTCCAAAGAAGAAAACGATTTAACCGTTTAGCCTATGCCAATTATTGTAAATCTTGATGTAATGCTAGCTAAGCGTAAAATGAAAAGCAAAGATTTGGCTGAACGAATTGGTATTACCTCCGCAAATCTTTCTGTTTTAAAATCAGGCAAGGCAAAAGCCATTAGATTTTCAACTTTAGAAGCTATTTGCAAAGCACTCAATTGCCAGCCAAGTGATATTCTAGAATATATTGAAGACTAAACCATTTTCATAGTACCTTTACTCACATGTACGCCCTTGTTGATTGCAATAATTTTTACGCGTCGTGTGAACGTGTTTTTAAACCACAACTACGCCATACCCATCGCTATTTTATCTAATAATGATGGCTGTCTTATCGCACGTAGTGATGAAGCAAAAGCAGTTGGGTTCACTGTAATTTTTCGATTACAGAATTGAAGCTAAAAAAAGATTTAGAAGAAATTCCAACCTTACTATTAGATAATAATGAAGTTCGTAAAAAATCAATTGCAACGAGTTGTGCAGATAAATTGCGAAAGCAAAAATAATTGTGCAATCTTATTTATTGTATTGTTGAGTAGTGATCGATATAAAAAAGATACAGAACAACACCTAACTTCTATTCATGTAGCATTACCATACCCCACAGATTCAACCTTAATTATTTCAAAATATGCAGTAAAAGCAGTTACGTCAATTTTTAAAAGCGGTATAAAATATAAACGCGCAGGTGTTATTATTACTGGGTTAGTTCCAAATGATAATCATCAATTAAATTTATTTGAATATCAAAATCCGAAACACACAGCTTTAATGAGCACTATTGATAAATTAAATGTTAAATTAGGGGATTATAAAATCAAATTAGCAAATCAAGATTTAAAGCGTACTTGGAAAATGCGCCAAGAACATTTATCACCAAGATATAACGAGTTGCTGATTGTAAAATAACAATACTAAAAAGAGGTTCCTGTACCGATAGTTATCGGTATCACAGCAATGACAAATAAAAAAAATAACATGGAAACACCCCAAACACTTACGTTTTTCACTCCTGAAGTTTTCGAAAACTCTGGAGCCCCTTTTGTTGATATTGGTATTTCTGCTGGATTTCCTTCGCCTGCGGAAGACTTTATTCAGGAACGAATTAGTTTAGATAAAGCACTTATAAAAAACCAAGAAGCTACTTTTTTTGCACGTGTTAGCGGACAATCTATGATTGATGCAGGTATTAATGACAAAGATTTATTGGTGATTGATAGAAGTATTACTCCTGAAAACAACAAAATTGCAGTTTGTTTTATTGATGGTGAGTTTACCGTAAAACGATTGCGTGTTCAAGGTGATAAAGTTTGGTTAAAACCCGAAAACCCAGATTACCCGATTATAAATATTACTGAAGAAAATGATTTTATGATTTGGGGAATTGTGACTAATGTGATTAAGAAAGTATAAAACAAAAAACCCGAAGCAATTACTTCGGGTTTTTTAATTCTTTACACAAGCTTGAATTATTTTCCAGCAGCATATCTTCTTTCAACTTCGTTCCAGTTAATCACATTAAAAAATGCGTTAATATAATCTGGTCTTCTGTTTTGGTAGTTTAAGTAGTATGCGTGTTCCCAAACATCCAATCCTAAAATAGGTGTTCCTCCACAACCAATACCGCTCATTAATGAATTGTCTTGATTTGCAGTAGAACATACTTCTACTTTTCCTCCTGGATGTACACATAACCACGCCCAACCCGAACCAAATCTTGTTGCTGCAGCTTTGGCAAATACGTCTTTAAAAGCATCAACCGAGCCAAACTGTGCTTCAATAGCATCTCTTAATTCGCCTGTTAAATACCCTTTATCTTCAGGATTCATAACTGACCAGAATAATGAATGGTTGTAAAACCCACCGCCATTATTTCTAACAGCGCCATTATTCATATCTAAATTAGTAAGAATATCTTCAATAGATTTCCCTTCTAAATCGGTTCCTGCAATTGCATTGTTTAAATTATTTGTATATCCTTGATGGTGTTTACCATGGTGTATTTCCATAGTTCTTGCATCAATATGTGGTTCTAACGCATCGTAAGCGTACCCTAATTCTGGTAATTCGAAAGCCATAATTTTATTTTTTAGTGTTCAACATAAATTCTTTTTCAAAGGTAGTGAACAAAACTCATACTTGGAAATTGATTGTTTTTATTTAAGTATTGATGAATGTTATAGTTTTAAAGTTTCTCAAAACCCTCACTAAAAAAATCTGTAAAAGAAATATTGAGTGCTTTTGTTATTTTAAAACGGTAAGCAACGTGGTATTTATTTCTGCTCTTTCTATTCTACCTGTTTGATTTACAGATATATTACAGTCATTTGCTAAATCTTCTTGTGAAAACTCTCTCTCTATTCTTAACTGCTTAAGAGTTTCACCAAACTTCAATAAAAATATTTCTTCTTCTCTTTGTTTCACATTTCATCAACATTATTCTTTATCAAATTGCTCTAACAAACGCTGTTCATAACTCTCCGTTAGTTTTTCTGAAAGCTGTTGGTTGATGATATACGCATTATTTGATTCACCACCTTGTTGATTTTGATTCACAATAATATGCTCTTGTTTTATCAATTCTTCTGGTTGAATTTCAAACAATGCACTAATTTGTTCTAAATAGCTAGACCAAGAACTACTTTCACCACTTTCTATACGTGCATACGTAGATTGTGAAATATGCAAAGAATCTGCAACTTGTTCTTGTGAGAGCCCTTTTTGTTTACGAAGTGTTCGTATTCTTTTACCAACTAGTGTGTTCATAATTTAAGTGTCTTTCTTTAATTTATTTGGGTGTTGTCTTGTGTCAAAAAAGGTAACCACTATTATGGTTGTATCATTAAAACGATAATAGAGTGTTATTTGCTTTGTAATTACACATTTTCTTAAGTCGTTTCCTTTTTTTGAAATCGGGAAACTATAGGGTTGTTTTTTTATAATATCAATACTTTTATCTAATTTAATAACAAATTTATTTTTAGTCTTTACAGACCAATTTTCAATTAAATAATCAAAAAGTTTTTCTAATTTTTTAGAAGCAAGTTTAGAAATAATTACATTTCTACTCATTATACCCTATGTTTTTCCATAAACACATCATAATTTACTGTTTTACCTTCTTCTATTTCTTTAGAAGCCTTCTTTATCTCTTCTTGTTCTTCAATACTTAATTCATCCCAAAAATCGACAGTATCTTCTTTTTTAAAAATGGCTCTAATTGACTGAATAACAGTTAAATTATCAGTATTTAAAAGTAATTTTGTTAAAGCTATTTTTTCGGCATGAATATCCATACTTTTTATCTTTTTTTGATGAAACAAAAATAAACTATTTATTGCTTACTTCAATTATACCACTTTATATAAAACATTTTACAAACTTACAAAAACTAAAACTATGCGAAAAAAGAGTGAAAATACCCAATAACTGCATAAGCATTAACAATTAAAACATACATCTTTGAAGAGTCAAAAATTGACAGCCTATGAAAAATTAGGTGCATTTAATCAGTATATGTACATTGCTATGTTTTTAATTATTATCATTTCAGTGTTATATATGCAAAAATTATTATTTTTATGAAAAAATTAGAATTAGAACAATACGAAAATATAGTGGGTGGTATTGCTGCTATTGATGGTATGTGTGCCGCTGTAGGTGTAGCATCTCTAGTTGCTTTAACAAATTTCTGGAATCCAGTAGGTTGGATAGCTGCTGCATTAGTAGTGGGAAGTGTTGGGTGTGTTGGATACGCTATCGGTAGTCATCTTTAATAATAAATAACAAACAGATATTATTGTTTTATAGTATCTGTTTGTTTAAATTATAATTAATTGTAACATGAAAAATATTTATAATACAGGTATTGTCATTTGTTTGATACTATTAATTTTTGTCATAGCTTTTAATATAAAACACA
>CAZUFO010000012.1:0-31953 GCA_964619615.1 uncultured Lutibacter sp.
ATCTTTATCTTGCGGAATTACTTTTCCATAATCTTTATAAGAACTCCAATTTTTCACATATATAAAATCTGCATTTTCAAAGGCTTTTTCTTGGTTGTATTCTATGGTTGAATTCTTTACAATCTCTGGATTTAATTCATAGCCTTTTGGGTGCGTAATCACAAAATCAGCATCTTGTAATTGCATCATATTAATAAATGAATTGGCTACGGCATGTGGTAATGCTTTTGGATGAGGTGCCCAAGATAACACCACTTTTGGTTTATGATTGACTTTGTTTTCTTCCAAAGTAATAGCATCTGCCAAAGCTTGTAACGGATGCCCGACAGAACTTTCCATATTCACCACAGGAACTGTTGCGTGCTTTATAAAACTGTTGAGTACCAATTCCGCTTCGTCTTTTTCTTTATCAATTAAACCAGCAAATGCTCTAATGGCGACAATATCACAATATTGTGAAACCACTTTTGCCGCTTCTTTTACATGTTCCGATTTATTCTGATTCATTATAACTCCATTTCCATATTCCAACTGCCAACCTTCGTTGCCAAAATTCATAACAATGGTGTTCAATCCTAAATTTTGCGCCGCTTTTTGTGTGCTTAATCTAGTTCTCAAACTGTTGTTAAAAAACAACAAACAGATGGTTTTACCTTTACCTAAATTTTCGAATTGTAATTCGTTTTGTTTTAAGGCGATTGCTTCTTGTACCGTTTTTTGTAAGTTGTCTAAATTGTTGATGTGTGTATAATGTTTCATATTATTTTAGCATGTAATTTTTGTAAAATCTATTGAATCATTTAAAGCGTTTTCGATAAAATGGTCGTTTAATCCATTTACAATCCAAGTTTCAATTCCTGCTTTTTGAGCAATAGTTGCTGCTTCAATTTTGGTTGATAATCCTCCAGTTCCATGTGTTGATATTGAGGTTGCTATTTCTTTTTCTAATTGCGCAATATTTGTGACTGATTGAATTGTTTTTGTTTCCTTATTTTCAATGGATGCTTTTGTGTAAATTCCATTGGTATTAGTCGCGATTATTAATAAATCTGCACTCAATAAAACAGCGGTTAGTGCAGCTAACTTGTCGTTATCACCAAATTTTATTTCATCGGTTGCTACGGTATCATTTTCATTAATAATAGGAATATAACTATTTTTAACTAAGGTGTTTACGGTGTTTATAATATTGATTTTTGACTGTTCGTTTTCAAAGTTAGAATAGGTCAATAAACACTGTGATGTCAGCAATCCTAATTCTCTAAAATTCTCTTGATAAATTCGCATTAAATGAGGTTGTCCAATAGATGCCAATGCTTGTTTAATAGTAATTTCTTTACCTTCTAATTGTACAAATTGTTTGGCTGTAGCAATAGCGCCAGAACTCACAATAATGAATTCATATTCATTCTGTAAATTGGCGATTTGACGCGCAATGTCTTCAACCTTACCTCTAGAGATATGATTGGACTCTTTGGTCAAAACATTCGACCCAACTTTGAGTACAATTCTTTTTTTATCTGATTTGCCCATTTCCTTTTATATACCATTTATTAGTTACCAAATGATGAAGTCCCATCGGCCCTCTATGATGCAATTTATCTGTACTTATTGCCAATTCACCACCTAAACCAAACTGTCCGCCATCTGTAAATCGTGTAGAAGCATTTTGATAAACAGCAGCAGAATCTACACTTGCCATAAAATAATCAGCGGTCGTATCATTTTTTGTGATGATAACTGCAGAGTGACCGCCACTATATTTATTTATTTTTTTGATTGCCTCTTCGTTGGAATTAATGTTGCCAATTACAATTTTATAGTCTAAAAATTCTTTATACCAAATAGCTTCTGATTCGTATGGTTTTACATCTTTAAATTGCGAAATAGTTTCATCTCCATAAACCTCAATTTTCACTTCAATAAGTTTTTGAATCAACTTATTGGTAAATGTTTCCTTGTCTTCTAAATTAATATTTATCAATATTTTATCGACTGCATTACAGGCTGATATTTTATCTTTTCCATTGATGATAACTTTCAAAGCTAGGTCTAAATCAGCCTCCGTATCCACATAAATAAAGTTGTTTCCACGTCCACTCACAATTACAGGACATTTTGCATTTTTCTTTACAAAAGCAATTAACTTTTCGCCACCACGAGGTACAATTAAATCAATTTTCTGTGTCGGGTTTTCTAAAAAATCCTGTGTTTCGGTTCTGTTATAATTTAAATATTCAACCCAGCCTGTAGTGATATTATTTTCTTTTAAGGCTAGATGCCAGAGTTTTACAATTTTTAAATTAGAATTTAATGACTCTTTCCCGCCTTTTAATAAAATTTTATTTCCTGATTTAAAGGCAATTCCAGCAGCTTCAACTGTAACATCTGGTCTAGATTCGTAAATAATCATTACGGTACCAAAAGCCGCAGTTTTATTAACGATTTTCATCCCATTTTCATGGGTGAAATGATATAGTTCTTTTCCAATCGGGTCGCTGTCTGCAACCAATTGTTCCAGAGATAAAATCATTCCCTTAATTTTAGAATCATCAACTTTCAAGCGATCAAACATCGAAATGTCATCACCTTTATAACTGTCTAAATCTACTTTATTTGCAGCGAGAATGGTTTCTTTTTCTGATGCAATTAATTTTGCTACTGATGTTAAAACAGCATTTCTTTGATCTATGGTTAAAGCCGTATTCATTACTTTAAGATTTCTTTTAATGCATTTATAAATGTATCAATATGTGCTGTTTTTATAGTTAGAGGAGGTAAAATTCTAAGGAGATTTTTATTCATAGCACCACCGGTGAAAACATGATAGTCATAAATCAACTTTTTTCTTAACTCTCCAACTTCAAAGTCGAACTCAATTCCGGCCATCAATCCTTTTCCTTTGTGAAGTTTTACTTGTGAGATTGTTTTTATTTGTTCTTCGAAATAGGTGCCGATTGATTTAGCATTAGCAATCAAATTCTCTTTTTCGATGATTTCTAACACCGAAATTGCAGCCGCACATGCCAAATGATTTCCGCCAAAAGTTGTACCCAATAATCCAAAACTGGCTTCTATTTTTGGTGATATTAAAACGCCACCAATTGGGAAACCATTACCCATTCCTTTGGCAATTGTAATAATAGCTGGTTTAATACCATGATATTGATGTGCAAAGAATTTTCCAGTTCGTCCGTAACCAGACTGAATCTCATCCAAAATTAAAATAACACCATATTTATCGCATAATAACTCCAATGATTTTAAAAACTCTGGAGTTCCTTCATCTAACCCTCCAAGACCTTGAATTCCTTCAATAATTACAGCGCAAACATCATCTTTCTTCAATTCTTTTTCAACTGATATAATATCATTCAATGGTAAAAAAGTCGCAACTTGTTGTTTGTTTATTGGAGCATTTATTTTTTCATTATCTGTAACTGCAACTGCAGCCGAAGTTCTTCCATGGAAAGAATTTTTGAACGAAATAACTCTAGATTTACCTGTATGAAATGAGGCTAATTTCAATGCATTTTCATTGGCTTCTGCACCGGAATTGCATAAAAATAAATTGTAATCATGATATCCCGAAAGTTCTCCTAATTTTTTAGCCAATTCAACTTGTAACGGATTTTGGATTGCATTAGAATAAAACCCAATATTATCTAGTTGATTTTTTAATTTAGCAACATAATCAGGATGTGAATGTCCAACTGAAATCACACCATGTCCACCATATAAATCCAAATATTTATCTCCTTTTTCCTCCCAAACAAAACAGTCTTTTGCTTTGACTGGCGTAACATTATATAAAGGGTACACATCAAATAATTTCATTGTCTGCTATTTTTTAATTTCGTTTATTTTTTCATAAGATTTTACCAGCCCTTTAATCAAAGCACTACTCATACCTTCATGTTCCATTTCATTTAAGCCAGAAATAGTACAGCCTCTTGGTGTAGTAACTCTATCAATTTCTTGCTCTGGATGACTTTCCGTTTTAACAAGTAAACTTGCAGCACCCAAACAGGTTTGCATAGATAGTTCTTGTGCCACATCTGCATCAAAACCAAGTTGTACTGCTCCTTGAGTTGTAGCTCTAATTAATCGCATCCAAAAAGCAATTCCACTTGCACAAATAACCGTTGCTGCTTGCATTAATTCTTCTTCAATACACATGGTTTTACCCAAGGCATTGAAAATTGTTTTGGCACAATCAATATTTTTTTTACCATTTTCATTTGCACTCAAACAGGTCATCGATTGAGAGACAGAAATAGCCGTATTTGGCATTGATCTTATGATAGCAGTACCTTTTGGGAGCTCTTTTTCAAACTGTTCAATTGCTCTACCAGTAACAACAGAAATTACCGTATGTTTTTTTGGGTCAATTTCTGATTTAATTGTTTTTAAGACGCCATCTAAATGACCAGGTTGTACAGCTAATATTATAATATCAGAGTTTTTGACCGCTTCTTTATTGTCTGAAGTGATAGTAACATTCGAGATGTTTTCAAACGAACTCAATGTGTTAGTATTTCGTTTTGAAAGGTATAAAGAGTCAAATTTAATATGCTCTTCACCTAATATTCCAAGTGCAATTGAATATCCTAAATTTCCTACTCCGATGATTGCTATTTTCATAATATTCTTATTTTTTTGTTTTACCCGTCGCACTGAGCCTGTCGAAGTGCAATAAGGGAATAGTTATTTTTACACTAGAAATACGTTGCTTTTAAATTTAATCCTAAATTCTCTTCCAATCCAAAAAGGAGATTCATATTTTGTACTGCTTGTCCAGATGCGCCTTTTAATAAATTATCAATTACACTTGTAATCAATAATTTGTTATTGTGTTTTTGCAAGTGGATAAAACAATTATTGGTATTTACCACTTGTTTTAAATGAATTGAATTTTCACTAACATGTGTAAATACAGCATCTTCATAAAATTTTTCAAATAACAAATAAGCATCTTCAATACTTCCTTCAAAATCTGTATAGATGGATGCGAAAATTCCTCTACTAAAATTCCCTCTATTTGGAATGAAAATTAATTCTTTATCAAAACCATTTTGTAATGATTGTAAACTTTCATTAATTTCATCTAAATGCTGATGTGAAAATGCTTTGTAGATTGAAAAATTATTATCCCTCCAGCTAAAATGCGTAGTTTCTGAAGGTGAAACTCCAGCACCTGTTGCTCCTGTTGTTGCATTTATATGAACATCACTTTTTAGCAATCCATTTTTAGCCAAAGGTAAAATTGCCAACTGAATAGCAGTAGCAAAACAACCAGGATTCGCAATGTTTGATGCTTTTTCAATTGCTTCTTTGTTTAATTCTGGTAAACCATACACAAATTTTTTCCCGTTGAAGTTTGCATCATCATTCAATCTGAAGTCATTACTCAAATCGATGATTTTTGTAGTTTCAGAAAAAGAATTTTTTTGTAAAAAGGAAGTTGAGTTTCCATGTCCAAGACATAAAAAAACCACGTCAACATTTGTATTTATTTTGTCAGAAAATGATTGTTCTGTTTGCCCTAACAAATCTTGATGCACCGCATAAATTTTATTTCCTGCATTAGATGTGCTAAAAACAAAATCGATTTCTACTGCTGGATGATGAATCAATAATCGGATTAATTCTCCTGCCGTATAACCTGCACCTCCAATAATTCCTGCTTTTAACATGGTTTATTTATTTACGTGATTAAAGATTTTCCCTTGATTCGATAAGATTTTAATAAACCCTTTTGCTTCATCTGCGGTCCAACCTTTATTCATTTCGCCATAGGTTCCAAAAGCAGCATTCATCAAATCATGCTTCGATTCAATGCCATTAATGGTGAATCTATATGGATGCAAACTGACAAAAACATCACCCGAAACATTTTTTTGAGTATCTTCTAAAAACACCTCAATATTTCGCATTACTTCATCTAAATACTGCCCTTCGTGCAGTAACATTCCGTACCAATTTCCCAATTGTTCTTTATGATGTTGCTGCCATTTGGTAAGCGTATGTTTTTCTAAAAGATGATGCGCTTTTATTATAATCAATGCTGCTGCAGCTTCAAAACCAACTCTTCCTTTAATGCCAATAATAGTATCTCCAACATGGATATCTCTTCCAATTGCAAACTTCGAAGCCATTTCTTCTAGCTTGATGATATTGTTTATTGATGTATCTTCGTCACCATTAATTGCAGTTAATTCCCCTTTTGTAAACGTCAATTTTACTTGTTCAGTTTCCGTTTTTTCTAACTGACTCGGAAATGCTTCTTCGGGCAAATATTTATCAGAAGTTAAGGTTTCTTCACCGCCAACACTTGTCCCCCAAAGACCTTTGTTAATAGAATATTTTGCTTTCTCCCAAGGTAAATCGAGCCCGTTTTCTTTTAAATAATCAATCTCAACTTGTCTAGATAGTTGCTTATCTCTAATTGGTGTAATTATTTCAATTTCTGGAGCTATAATTTGAAAAATTAAATCAAATCGTACTTGATCATTTCCAGCTCCTGTACTTCCATGAGCAATATATTTTGCATCAACACTTTTCGCGTAATTTACAATTTCGATTGCTTGTATAATTCTTTCGGCACTCACCGAAAGTGGATATGTGTTGTTTTTTAATACATTTCCGAAGATTAGGTATTTCACTACTTTGCTGTAAAATGTTTCAACAGCATCAATAGATTTATATGAAACGGCACCTAATTGAATTGCTTTTTCTTCTATGTCTTTTATTTCCTCATCAGAAAAACCACCCGTATTTACACTCACTGCGTGCACTTCATATCCTTCTTCTTTCGATAAATATTTTGCGCAATAAGAGGTGTCTAAACCTCCACTATATGCTAGAACTAATTTTTTGCTCATTTCTTTTTGTTTTTTAAAAACAATGCTTGTTTAATATTTTTTAATCGTGTCCATACTTTTTTATTATATGGATGTTTATGAATTTGAGTTTCTTCAAATTCAATATTTTCTTTTTTCTTAGAATCGTAAAGCATTCCAGTACACAAACACATTTTGTGCTCTTTCAATTTTAGGATTTCATAATTGGTGCAAGTTTCACATCCTGCCCAAAAGTTGGTGTCATCTGTTAATTCTGAAAAAGGGACAGGTTTGTATCCCAAATCAGAATTTATTTTCATGACGGCTAATCCAGTAGTAATTCCAAAGATTTTTGCGTCAGGAAACTTTTTTAAAGAATGATCAAATATTTTCTTTTTAATTTTTTTTGCCAACCCTTGATTTCTAAAATCTGGATGTACAATCAACCCTGAGTGCACTATATATTTTCCGTGATCCCATCTTTCTATATAGCAAAACCCTGCAAACGTTTCGCCTTCAAATGCAATAACAGCATTGTTGTTTTCTAATTTTTTAGTGATGTATTCAATACTTCTTCTTGAAATACCTGTTCCTCTTTGAGTTGCAGATGCTTCAATGGTTTCGCAAATGTCTTGAGCGAATCGAATATGTGATATATCAGCAATTACAATTTTCATTGTAAATGAAATTTAGTTTAAAATAGTTTGAATGTGTGTTTTTGAATTCGGAATTGGACTCACCTAATTCCATAAAATAGATTAACCCTTACGGGCGACGACGTAAGCGAGGGGAAAATGTACGTGTATTGAAGTTTTCTAATTTCACGTTGCAATACTACAACTAAAATTTAATTTACAAAAATTATTATTAATGAAAATTAAAAAATGTTACAGATAATTTAAAGATTTAGCCAAAATGATAAAAAAAAGACAGAAAGATTTGATTGGAATAAAATAGCTACTATATTTGCAGTATAATAATAAAGAAAATGAATTTTAATCGTACACATCGCCATCATTTTATCCTTACTGTTCAGGTGAGTTATTGATGTAGTGGATTAAAATCTAAATATATATATCAAAACCCGTCTGAATTTTCAGACGGGTTTTTTTATGACCAAATTGAAAGTTTAGGCACAATTATTAAAAGATGAATAAATTAAAGATTGCAGTACAGAAATCAGGAAGGTTGAATCAAGATTCTTTGAAATTATTAAAGGATTGTGGAATTTCAATCGATAATGGAAAGGATCAATTGAAGGCTGCTGCTCGAAATTTCCCTTTGGAAGTTTTGTATTTAAGAAATGGGGATATCCCTCAATATTTAAGAGATGGAGTTGTAGATATTGCTGTTGTTGGCGAAAATGTGTTGATTGAAAAAGGACAAGATTTAATCACTTTAGAAAAGCTAGGTTTTTCTAAATGCCGTGTATGTGTAGCTGTCCCAAAGGATATTGAATATACTTCTTTAAATGATTTAGAGGGAATGAAAATTGCAACATCATATCCGAATACGGTAAATCAATTTTTAGATAAAAACAATGTAAAAGCAGAATTGCATATCATTAACGGTTCGGTAGAAATAGCACCAAATATTGGTTTGGCAGATGCAATTGTAGATATTGTTTCTAGCGGAAGCACCTTGTTTAAAAACAACCTTAAAGAGGTTGAAACGCTGCTGTCATCAGAAGCGGTTTTGGTTGCATCACCTTCATTGTCCAATGAAAAACAATTGATTTTAGATAAGTTACAGTTCAGAATTCAAGCCGTTTTAAAAGCAAGAAACTCTAAATATGTGTTGTTAAATGCACCAAATGATAAGGTGCAAGACATTATTAAAATTTTACCAGGAATGAAAAGCCCTACCGTTTTACCTTTGGCTGAACAAGGTTGGAGCTCAATCCATACCGTAATTGAAAAAGACCGGTTTTGGGAAGTAATCGACGAGTTAAAATTAAATGGCGCTGAAGGGATTTTAGTTTGCCCTATTGAAAAAATGGTGATTTAATGAAACTAATTAAAAATCCATCAAGAGAAAACTGGAGCGCAATTTTAGAGCGTCCAACTTTTACGACAGAATCGTTAGATGGAGTAGTGAATGAAGTTTTTGAGGCAGTTCAGAAAAAAGGAGATGTTGCTTTGAAGGAATATACTCAAAAATTTGACAAGGTTGTAATTGAAAATTTTCAGGTTTCAGATGATGAAATTAATGAATCAAACAAAATGGTTTCTGAAGAATTGAAAGCAGCAATTCAATTGGCGAAAAACAACATTGAAATATTTCACACTTCTCAAAATATTGAAAAAAAGATTATCACAACAATAAAAGGGGTTGAATGTTGGCAAGAATCAAGAGGGATTGAAAAAGTTGGAATTTATATTCCTGGAGGATCTGCACCTTTATTTTCTACAGTTTTAATGTTGGGTATTCCTGCTAAAATTGCAAATTGTAAAGAAGTGATTTTATGCACACCGCCGGATAGAAATGGAGATATAAATCCAGCAATATTATACGCAGCCAATTTAGTTGGCGTGACACAGATGTTTAAAGTTGGTGGAATTCAAGCCATTGCTGCGTTGACTTTTGGGACAGCAACCATTCCGAATGTATATAAAATTTTCGGACCTGGAAACCAGTATGTAACTGCAGCAAAACAATTGGCTTTATCCAAAGGTATTGCTATTGATATGCCTGCCGGTCCATCTGAATTATTGGTTTTGGCTGATGAATCTGCAAATCCTGCTTTTGTAGCATCCGATTTATTATCACAAGCAGAACATGGCGCAGATAGTCAGGTGATTTGTGTTTCAAAATCAGAGAAATTTTTAAAAGAAGTTTCCAATGAAATTGGAACTCAATTAGAACAATTATCAAGAAAAGAAATTGCAGGGAAAGCAATTGAAAACTCTAAATTAATTCTGTTGGAAAACGATCCTGAAATTCTAGATTTAATTAACGAGTATGCTCCGGAACATTTAATTATTGCTGTAGAAAACGAAAATTTTTATTTAGAAGGAATTGTAAACGCAGGCTCTGTATTTATTGGAAATTACACACCCGAAAGCGCTGGAGATTATGCCAGTGGAACGAATCATACGTTGCCAACAAACGGTTTTGCAAAATCATATAGTGGTGTAAATTTGGATGCTTTTGTTAAGAAAATCACTTTTCAAAGAATTACAAAAGAAGGAATCCAAAATATTGGTAATGCAATTGAAGTTATGGCTGAAGCAGAAGGATTAGATGCACATAAAAACGCAGTAACCTTACGGTTAGAAAGTTTGAAATAGACGCGTCATGCTGAACTCGTTTCAGCATCACATCAAGTAACATAAATTATGAGACCATGAAACAAGTTCAGGGTGACGAAAATGAAAAAAAAAGAATTCAACATACAAAATCTAGTTCGAAAGAATATAAAGCAAATGAAACCCTATTCATCTGCAAGAGATGAGTTTACAGAAGCGTCTTCAGAAATGACTTTTTTAGATGCCAATGAAAATCCGTTTCAAAATGGTGTGAATAGATATCCAGACCCGAAACAACAATCTGTAAAAGAATTATTGTCGGGTTTAAAAGGCTTACCAATGGATCAAATTCTTTTAGGAAACGGAAGTGATGAGGTGTTGGATTTAATTTTTAGAGCATTTTGCGAACCCAAAGAAGATAATGTGATTTTGCTGCCTCCAACTTATGGAATGTACAGCGTGTTGGCAAATTTGAATAATATTGAAATCAAAGAAGTTTTACTTTCAGATTCATTTGATGTAAAAGTAAAGGAGACTTTAGAAATAGTAACTAAAAATTCTAAAATTATCTTTTTATGTTCGCCAAACAATCCTTCAGGAAATTCTTTTTCTGCGGATAAAATTCAGAAAATAGCAGAAGAATTTAACGGATTGGTAGTGATTGATGAAGCGTATATCGATTTTTCATCACAAGAAAGTTGGCTAGAAAAACTGAACGAGTACCCAAATTTAATCATCACACAAACACTTTCAAAAGCATTTGGATTGGCAGGTATCCGGTTGGGAGTTTGCTATGCTTCCAAAGAAATTATAGAGGTATTGAATCGTATTAAGCCTCCGTATAACGTGAATGAATTAACACAGCAAAGAGCCAAAGAGCGTTTGTTGAAATATGAAGATGTGCAGTCTGAAATCGCAATTATTTTGAGTGAACGATCTAATTTAGAAAATGAATTGAAAGAGGTGAATTTCATTTCTAAAATTTACCCTTCTGATGCTAATTTTATTTTGGTAAAGGTTGATGATGCAAATAAAAGGTATAATCAATTAATCGAAAAAGGAATTGTAATCAGAAATAGAACTACGCAGGCTTTGTGTGAGAATACTTTAAGATTGACTGTTGGAACTATTACTGAAAATAAAGAATTAATAAAAGTATTTAAAGAGATTTGAACATAGCGTCATTCTGAATTTATTTCAGAATCGCATCAGGTTAGGGAATGAGATGCTGAAACAAGTTCAGCATGACGAAGGAAGAAAATTAATATTATGAAAAAAGTATTATTTATAGACAGAGATGGCACTTTAGTAATAGAGCCGCCAGTAGATTATCAATTGGATAATTTAGAAAAATTGGAGTTTTATCCAAAAGTATTTCAATATTTAGGCAAGATTTCGAATGAGTTGGATTACGAATTAGTGATGGTGACCAATCAAGATGGCTTGGGAACTGATTCATTTCCAGAAGACACATTTTGGCCAGCACAAAACAAAGTGATTCAGGCTTTTAAAAATGAAGGAGTCGTTTTTTCTGAAGTAATTATTGATAAAACTTTTCCGCATGAAAATGCACCAACACGAAAGCCAAGAACAGGATTATTGACAAAATACATGAATTCTGAGGAATACGATTTGAAAAACTCTTTTGCAATTGGAGATCGATTGACAGATATTGAATTAGCGAAAAACTTAGGGTCAAAAGGAATTTTTATCAATAATGTAGATGGATTGGCAACTGAAGAGTTATCGGTTAAAAAAACGGAATTGGAAACTGTAATTGCGTTAGAAACTACCAATTGGAAAACGATTTATGAGTTTTTAAAGTTGAATGATAGAACTGCGGAAATCACTCGAAATACCAATGAAACTAAAATTTATATCAAAGTAAATTTAGACGGAACAGGTAAAAGTGACATTAGTACAGGAATAGATTTTTTTGATCATATGTTAGATCAGATATCTCGTCATGGAAATATGGATTTAATAATTAAAGTTAAAGGCGATTTGGAAGTTGATGAACACCATACCATCGAAGATACAATGATTGCTTTAGGAGAGGTTTTTGCTATGGCACTTGGAAATAAATTAGGAATAGAACGGTACGGTTTCTGTTTGCCAATGGATGATTGTCTGGCGCAAGTAGCAATAGATTTTGGTGGAAGAAACTGGTTGGTTTGGGATGCTGAATTTAAAAGAGAAATGATTGGAAAAATGCCGACAGAAATGTTTTTGCATTTGTTTAAATCATTCACAGATGGAGCAAAATGCAACTTAAATATTAAGGCAGAAGGAGAAAACGAACATCACAAAATTGAAGGAATATTTAAAGCTTTTGCAAAAGCGATTAAAATGGCAGTGAAGAGAGATTCAGAAAAAATGATTTTACCATCAACAAAAGGAATGCTTTAAGAATTACGAATAGAGAATTACGAATTAATGTTATGAAAATTGTTATTATAGATTATGGTGCGGGAAATGTAAAGTCAGTTCAGTTTGCATTGGAACGATTAGGTTATGATGCAATTTGCACCAATAATACTGCCATTATAAAATCAGCAGATAAAGTGATTTTTCCTGGAGTTGGAGAGGCGCAAAGTGCTATGAAAGAAATAGTAAAATTCGGATTGGATAAAGTGATTCCGAATTTAAAACAACCTGTGTTAGGTATTTGTTTGGGAATGCAGTTGATGTGTCGTTTTTCAGAAGAAAACAATACAGATTGCTTAAATATTTTTTCGATTGATGTATTAAAATTTGATAATGAGAATAAAGTTCCTCAGATTGGTTGGAACGTTATCAATCAATTGAAAGGAGACTTGTTTAAAGGGATAAAAGAAGATTCGTACGTGTATTATGTGCACAGTTATTACATTCCAAAAAGTGAATTTACCATTGCGTTGACAGATTACGGAGTGCAATATGCTGGAGCAATTCAGAAAAATAATTTTTATGCATGCCAGTTTCATCCAGAAAAAAGTAGTGGAATAGGTGAGCAAATATTAAAAAACTTTATAGAGTTATAATGAGAATAATTCCAGCCATAGATATTATAGAAGGTAAATGTGTGCGTCTTTCAAAAGGAGATTACAGCACAAAAATTATCTATAATGAAAACCCGGTTGAAGTTGCCAAAAACTTTGAAGCGCATGGAATCGAATATTTGCATTTGGTAGATTTAGATGGCGCAAAAGCAAGTCATATTGTAAATCATAAAATTTTAGAGCAAATTGCAACTCAAACAAATTTAAAAATTGATTTTGGAGGCGGATTGAAATCCGATGAAGATTTAAAAATCGCTTTTGAGTCTGGCGCAAATCAAATTACTGGAGGAAGTATAGCGGTTAAAAACCCATCTCTTTTTAAAAATTGGATTTCAAAATACGGAAGTGATAAAATTATTTTAGGTGCTGATGCTTTTAATGAGAAAATTGCTATTGGTGGATGGTTGGAAGAATCGGATAAAGAACTAATTCCGTTTGTACAAGAATATCAAAAAGAAGGTATTGAATATGTAATTTGTACCGATATTTCAAAAGATGGAATGTTACAAGGTCCCTCATTTAATTTGTATAAAAAGATGCTTGAGCATTGCAATGTCATTTCAAGTACAGCCGAGAAATCTCATAAAATTAAACTAATAGCCTCGGGTGGAATTTCCGCTTTTGATGAATTACCTAAATTAGCCGAAATGGGTTGTGAAGGAACCATCATCGGAAAGGCGATTTATGAAAACAGAATTTCATTAAAACAATTGGAGGGTTTTATTTTAAACGGTCATTGAGCGTGGTCGAAGTGAAAACAATTAGAGCAGTACATAATTAGTTAAGGCTGTCATTCCTGCGTAGGCAGGAATCTCATTAAAAGAAGTTGAGTTTATAATGACAAGATTCCTGCCTACGCAGGAATGACAAATAATAAAGAATGTTAACAAAAAGAATCATACCCTGTTTAGATATTAAAGATGGGCGCACTGTTAAAGGCATAAACTTCGTTGGATTACGAGATGCAGGAGATCCAGTAGAATTGGCAGAACGTTATTCAAAAGAAGGAGCCGATGAATTGGTGTTTTTAGATATTACAGCAACCAAGGAACGTAGAAAAACATTGGTTGAGATGGTTGAAAAGGTCGCTCGAAAAGTGAATATTCCATTTACGGTGGGTGGCGGAATTTCATCTGTAGAAGATGTAAATAGATTATTGAGAGCAGGAGCAGACAAAGTTTCTATCAATTCATCCGCAGTTAAAAATCCGCAGTTGATTAATGATTTGGCGAATAAATTCGGAAGTCAATGTATTGTTTTAGCAGTTGATGCAAAGTTAATTAATGGTATATGGAAAGTCTTTTTAGTAGGAGGTCGTGTTGAAACTGAACTCAATTTGTTTGATTGGGTAAAAGAAGGTGTTAAACGTGGAGCAGGTGAAGTTTTATTTACCTCTATGAATAACGACGGAACCAAAAACGGATTTGCAAATGATGCTTTAAAAAGATTGTCTGAAGAGGTAAATGTTCCAATTATTGCAAGTGGAGGTGCGGGAACGGTACAGCATTTCATTGATGCTTTTAAAGTCGGAAAATCTGATGCAGCATTAGCCGCAAGTGTTTTTCACTTTAAAGAAATAGAAATTGTAGATTTAAAAAACGAATTAGCAAAACAAGGAATAAAAGTGAGATTGTAGTTTCCTGCCATTCCTGCGAAGGCAGGAATCTCAATTAATTGTAATTTAAGTGTAAATAAAAAGATTCCTGCCTTCGTAGGAATGATAATAAAGAAAAGATGGATATAAATTTCGATAAAAAAACAGGATTAGTTCCAGCCATTATTCAAGATGCAAACACAAAAAACGTCTTGATGTTGGGATATATGAATCAGGAATCTTTTGATAAAACTGTCGCCACAGATAAGGTGACTTTTTTTAGCAGAAGTAAACAACGATTGTGGACAAAAGGTGAAGAAAGTGGCAATTTTTTAGAATTGGTTGCTTTCAAGAATGATTGCGATAATGATACCTTATTGATTCAGGCAAATCCAAAAGGACCAACCTGTCATAAAGGCTCTGATACTTGTTGGGATACAGAAAACAAGCAAGAATATGGTTTCTTAACCACCTTAGAAAACACCATTCAAAACAGAAAAGAAAATATGGATGACGCTTCTTATGTGTCTTCACTATTTAAAAAAGGAATTAATAAGATTGCTCAAAAAGTAGGGGAAGAAGCAGTTGAAACTGTTATTGAAGCGATGGACAACAATGATAAATTATTCTTATATGAATCTGCAGATTTATTATTCCACTATTTAATACTATTGCAAGCAAAAGGATTTAAATTGGAAGATATTATTGAAGAATTAAAAGGAAGACAGAAGTAATTTTTTAAGCCTTCCGCATTTTTTCCTGTTGTTTTTTCAAGATTTTAGTAACGTTTTCAATTTCGTTTTTAGAAAATTTTTCGGTTAACTTTTCAGTCATAATTTTATGCGATTCACTAAAAATTTCTTTTCGCTCTTCTTGAGATAACTCTCTATCTTTTATTAAAGAAAAATTACGTTCTTGTCTTTCTAACAAAGAGGTATATAATAATGTTTTTTGATCTTTGGTTAAATCCATTTGATCTGCAATTGCATTAGAACTCTTCTTTGCTCTTTTTTCGAAATTTGAATTTTTTTGCGCAACTCCAGTTGCTAAAAAACTACAAAATAAAACGAATAGTACTGCTTTTTTCATGTTAAGTATTTTTTGAAATAAATTGATTGTTCAATTTTAACAAAAATAGGAAATCTTGCTCTTTATTAAAGGTATGAACATTAAATATTTGTTAAAAACTTAGATAATTAATGAGTTTTTTGGTGCAGATTATTGATTTTTGTATGTTTGCTTCTGAAATGAAACAGTTTTTTACTAAAATAACATCTTTTTTAATGGCCTTTGTAGTCTTATTTTCTACAATGGGATTTACCATTAGTGAACATTACTGTGGTGATATATTAGTTGAAACTGCAATTTTTCAGAAAGCAAAAACCTGTGGAATGGATTCCGATAATTATCTGAAGCAAGAAACTGCTTCTGAAGACTGTTCTATCAAGAGAAAGAAATGCTGTAGCGAAAAACAAACAGTTGTAGAAGGTCAAGATGAATTAAAAATATCTTTTAATAATCTAACCATTGACCAACAATTCGCTATTGTTTCAGTAGTTTACACATATTTCAATGTTTTTGAAATTATTAAAGAAGAGCCAAGCTCTTTTAATGATTACCCACCGCCACTCATAGTTAGACATATCTTCAAACTTGACGAGTCGTATTTAATTTGATTTTTAAACAATAGATTGTTTTATCCAAAGGGTTTTCTCTTCTGGATAATTTCTTGCATTCGGTGTTTTAGAACACTAAAGTCTAATTGTTTAAAATAAAAAATCATGCTAAATAAAAGCATAAAGTTTCTAATAGAAAATAAACTTGTAGCTGTATTGTTACTCACCTTCTTTGTAGGTTGGGGAATTGTAAATGCACCTTTTGGTTGGAATACTGGTTTTTTACCAAGTAACCCAGTCGCAGTAGATGCCATTCCAGATATTGGCGAAAATCAACAAATTGTATTTACAAAGTGGGAAGGTCGCTCACCGCAAGATATTGAAGATCAAATTACCTATCCATTAACCACATCTTTATTAGGGATTCCTGGAGTAAAAACGGTACGTAGTTCTTCCATGTTTGGCTTTTCAAGTATCTATATCATTTTTGAAGAAGATATTGAGTTCTATTGGAGTCGGAGTAGGATTTTAGAAAAATTAAATTCCTTACCGAGTAATTTATTACCAGAAGGCATAAATCCAACTTTAGGGCCTGATGCAACAGGTCTTGGTCAAATATTTTGGTACACGCTCGAAGGTCGTGATGAAAAGGGAAATGTTACTGGAGGGTGGGATTTACACGAGCTGAGAAGCATTCAAGATTATTATGTAAAATATGCATTGTCATCTGCAAAAGGCGTTTCAGAAGTAGCATCAATTGGCGGTTATGTTCAAGAATACCAAATTGATGTGAACCCAGAATTAATGCGTCAATACAACATCAGTTTAAATCAAGTTGTAAAAGCTGTTAAAGAAAGCAATCAAGATATTGGAGCGCAGACTTTAGAAATTAATCAAGTTGAATATTTAGTTCGTGGGTTGGGATATATAAAATCTATTGAAGATCTTGAAAATGCAGTAGTTACTTCAAAAGATTTTACGTCCATCAAAATAAAAGATATAGCAAAAGTTTCGTTAGGTCCAGCTGCTCGAAGAGGAATTTTAGACAAAGAAGGTGCTGAGGTTGTTGGTGCAGTTGTTGTGGCGCGCTATGGAGCGAATCCGATGGAAGTTATCAATAATGTAAAAGAAAAAATAAAGGAATTAAGTGCAGGTTTGCCATCAAAAGTATTAGCTGATGGTAGAACTTCGCAAGTAACGATTATCCCTTTTTATGACAGAACAGAATTGATTGAAGAAACATTATTCACCTTAAAGGAAGCGTTATCTTTAGAAATACTAATCACCATTTTAGTAATTATTTTGATGGTGTTTAATTTACGAGCTTCTGTTTTAATAGCAGGCTTATTGCCAGTTGCTGTTTTAATGGTTTTTATTGCCATGAAACTCTTTAATGTAGATGCAAATATTGTAGCCTTATCTGGTATTGCAATTGCAATTGGAACTATGGTTGATGTTGGTGTAATTCTTTCAGAAAACATTATTAGGCATTTAGATGAAAGTAAAATTAATAATGAAAAGTTAAAAGTTAAAAGTGAAGCGACTCAAACTATGTCGGTTCGAGCGCAGTCGAGAGCTCTTTCGGTCAATCAGATCGTTTACAATGCGACTTCCGAAGTTTCAGGAGCAATTCTAACAGCTGTACTCACTACAATTATTAGTTTTATACCTGTTTTTACTATGATTGGTGCTGAAGGTAAATTATTTAGGCCTTTAGCATTCACCAAGACTTTTGCGTTAACTGCATCTTTAATTGTGGCATTGCTTTTAATACCGCCGTTTGCTGCTTTCTTATTCAGAAAGAAAACTATTAGAAAAATTCCAACTTATGGAATAAATGGTTTGCTGATTTTAGTTGGAGTTATAGCAATGTTTTACGGTTATTGGCTTGGAATTATTTTAATTGGATTTGGAAGTACAGCCTTATTAAAATTGAATGATAAACTTTCAGGTAAGAGAGCAAATCTCATCAATATTGGAATTTCCGTTTTTGCTATTGTGTTTCTTTTGGCAGAATATTGGAGACCTTTAGGAATCGATAAAAGTATTTTTAGAAACCTTCTTTTTGTTGGAATTATTTGTTTTGGACTTTTAGGCGTTTTCACCTTATTTCGAAGGTATTACACACGTATTTTACAATGGGCATTAGCAAACAAAGTAGTTTTTTTATCGATACCTACTGCGATAGTAATTGGTGGGTTTTTCATTATGAAAAATACGGGGAAAGAATTTATGCCTTCCTTAAATGAAGGCTCTTTTTTGTTGATGCCCACTTCTATGCCACATTCGGGAATTGAAGAAAATAAGCGTGTTTTAAAGCAATTGGATATGGCAGTTGCGAGTATTCCGGAAATTAAAACAGTGGTTGGTAAAGCGGGTCGAACAGAATCGGCTCTAGATCCTGCACCTTTATCGATGTACGAAAATATGATTCAGTACAAAACGGAGTACATGCTAAATTCTAAAGGGAAGCGGCAGCGTTATAAAGTGAATGATGATGGTTTGTTTGTGTTGAAAGATGGGAGTTTGGTTACAAATTCGAATATTAATTATGATAAGAATGTTACTCTGAGCCTGTCGAAGAGTTTTGAAATTACAAATAACGAATTAATTGAAGACGAAGACGGAGAATTCTTCCGTCAATGGAGAAAACATATCAAATCTCCCGATGATATTTGGAACGAAATAATAAAAGCGACTAAATTACCTGGAGTAACTTCAGCACCAAAATTACAACCGATTGAAACACGTTTAGTAATGTTGCAAACTGGTATGCGTGCACCCATGGGAATTAAAGTAAAAGGGCAAGATTTAAAACAAATTGAAGATTTTGGAATACAGTTAGAAGGTATTTTAAAACAAGCCAAAGGAGTAAAAGTTGAGGCTGTTTTCGCAGATCGAATTGTTGGAAAACCTTATTTGTTAATTGATATTGATAGAGAAAAAATTGCACGTTATGGTATTTCAATTGAAACTGTTCAGAATGTGTTAAAAGTTGCAGTTGGAGGTATGATTATTACGCAGACAGTTGAAGGCAGGGAACGATATGGAGTTCGTGTACGTTACCCAAGAGAATTACGAGCAGACCCAACAGATTTGAAAAACATTTACATTCCGGTTGAAAAAGGGAGCCCAATACCGTTGAGTGAATTGGCGACCATTAAATATGAACAAGGACCACAAGTAATAAAAAGTGAAAACACCTTTTTAGTGGGTTATGTGTTGTTTGATAAATTAGATGGATTTGCTGAAGTAAATGTAGTTGAAAATGCACAGGAATTAATTCAACAAAAAATAGATGCTGGAGAATTAATTGTTCCAAAGGGAATTAATTACCAGTTTACAGGAACCTATGAAAACCAATTAAGAGCAGAAAAAACATTATCAGTTGTTGTGCCTTTGGCATTGGCAATTATCTTTTTGATATTATATTTTCAATTTCGCTCGGTAGCAACCTCATTAATGGTATTTAGCGGAATTGCAGTTGCGTTTTCTGGTGGATTTTTAATGATTTGGTTATACGGTCAAGATTGGTTTTTAAACTTTAGTTTCTTAGGCGAAAATCTACGAGACTTGTTTCAAATGCACACCATTAATTTGAGTGTTGCTGTTTGGGTTGGTTTTATTGCCTTGTTCGGAATTGCAACTGACGATGGTGTTGTAATGGCGACCTATTTAACTCAAACTTTTGAAAGAAATAAACCTGTTGATAAAAAAGCAATTAGAGCATCGGTTGTTGAAGCGGGAGAAAAACGAATTCGACCCTGTTTGATGACTACCGCTACAACTATTTTGGCATTATTACCAATTTTAACATCAACAGGGAGAGGAAGCGATATTATGATTCCGATGGCAATTCCAAGTTTTGGAGGAATGTTAATTGCATTAATAACCTTATTTGTTGTGCCAGTTTTATATAGTTGGAAGCAAGAATTATCTCAAGAAAGAAGAGGGAAAAAATTAGAAAATAGAACTAAAATAGAAGCGTAATGGTGAGAGTTAATAAAAATAGTATGTTGAGAATAGTCTTTATTCTCTATTCTTTGTTCTTTATTCATGTAACGCAAAGTCAAGAATTAATGGTGTTGATTGAAGAGGCGCTGGAAAACAGTCCTGAGATTCAAAAGTTTGAATTGCAATATCAAATTATTACTGAAAAGGTAAATGAAGTCAATACGATTCCGAATACAGAATTTGGAGTTGGGTATTTTGTGAGCGAACCTGAAACAAGAACGGGTGCTCAAAAAGCCAAATTGTCGGTTAAACAAATGTTGCCTTGGTTTGGTTCTATTACTTCAAGAGAAAATTATATAAATTCATTGGCGGATGCAAACTATCAAGATATAGTAATTACCAAGAGAAAATTAGTTGCTTCAGTTTCACAATCGTATTATAAGTTGATTTCAAATAAGGCGAAGCAAGAATTGTTTGTTAAAAATATAGAATTGCTTAAAACCTATGAAATTTTAGCGTTAACCTCTGTTGAGGTTGGTAAAGCATCTGCGGTTGATGTATTGAAATTGCAAATGAGACAAAATGAAATGGATCAGTTAAAGCAAATATTGGCGCAAGATTATTCAGCTGAACAAACCTTGTTTAATAAATTATTGAACAGAGATAAATCTACAGGTATTGAATTAGTAAATGAATTAGAAATTCCTAATGATACAAGTTTGCTTTCTTCTGAAAATTTGAAGTTACATCCTGAACTTATTAAATACGACAAACTATATGAGTCTATTGAACAATCTGAGTTGTTAAATCAAAAAGATGCTGCACCTATGATTGGTTTCGGGTTGGACTATATTGCTGTTGAAAAACGACCAAATATGGATTTTAGTGATAATGGAAAAGATATTTTTATGCCAATGATTTCGTTGTCAGTTCCAATATTTAATAAAAAATACAATTCACAAACAAAACAAAATGCGTTGAAGCAACAAGAAATTACGTTTCAAAAACAAGACAGATTCAATAAATTAGAAACAATACTCGATAAAGCAATTAATGATCGCGTTTCTGCAAAAATCAGTTATGATACACAAGTTAAAAATTTAATTCAAGCAAAAAATGCTGAAGAGATATTGATTAAAAGTTATGAAACAGGCACGATTGACTTTAATGATGTATTAGATATTCAAGAGTTGCAGTTAAAGTTTCAAATCAATCAAATAGAATCTATTAAGAAATATTATATTCAAACAACAATCATTAATTATTTAAGCAATTAAAAAATGAAAACATATATAAAATATATCGCAATATTAGTCATAGGACTATTGCTAGGGTGGTTCTTTTTTAGCGGTGATTCATCAGCAAATGAAACTACACACAACCATGATGAAACAGAAGTTTTAAATCAACAATGGACTTGCTCAATGCACCCACAAATTATGCGGCCAGAAGCAGGTGATTGTCCGATCTGCGGTATGGATTTGATTCCGGCAGAAACTGGCGCGACAGGTCTTGCAGCAGACCAATTTAAATTGACCAAAAATGCGATGGCTTTAGCAAATATTCAAACCACCGTAGTTGGAATTGGCAGTGTAGATGGAAATGCGATTAAACTTGCAGGAAAAATTGTTGAAAACGAAGATAATATGACTGTGCAAACAGCCCATTTTTCAGGAAGAATTGAAAAATTATATATTAGTTCTGAAGGAGAAAAAATTAGTAAAGGTCAGTTATTGGCACTTATTTATTCGCCTGAATTAGTTGCTGCACAGCAGGAGTTATTAACGGCTTTATCTTTAAAAAAATTACAGCCTGCACTCTATAATGCAGTTCGAAATAAATTAAAATTATGGAAATTATCTGATAATCAGATAAATAAAATAGAACTATCGAAAAAGCCTATTATTAATTTTCCAATTTATGCAAATGTTTCTGGTATTGTAAGTGAGAAAATTGTTGAAGAAGGAAACTATGTTGTGGAAGGCGCTCCTTTATTAAGAATATCAAATTTAAGTACCGTTTGGACAAGTTTTGATGTGTTTGAAAATCAAATATCATTATTTAAAGTAGGGCAAGAAGTTGTTATTACCACAAATTCTTACCCAAGTAAAGAATTTAAAACGAAGGTTACATTTATAGATCCAATGCTGGATGCAAAAACACGTACAGTAAAATTGCGAACTGTATTAGTTAATAAAGCGGGTTTGTTTAAGCCAGGGATGTTTGTTGAAGGAAAAGTAATAATTATTGAATCAGGCAAAAATCAACCATTAATTATTCCAGCTACTGCTGTTTTATGGACAGGAAAACGTTCTGTGGTTTATATAAAATCAAATTCAAATGAGCCTGTTTTTGAAATGAGAGAAATTACCTTAGGAAATAAAATAGGAGAGAGTTATGAAGTCCTAATTGGTTTAAATAGTGGCGATGAAATTGTAATGAGTGGAACATTTACTATGGATGCTGCTGCACAATTACAGGGTAAAAAATCGATGATGAATAAAGGAGGGAGTAAATCAACAACAGGTCATGAAGGGAATTTAAGTGCTGAAACTATTAATCAAGAAAATGAAGGAATTCAGACTGTGACAAACAATCGAATTGAAGTGTCTCCTGAATTTCAAGAACAGTTAAAAGCAGTTTTTAATTCTTATACAGTGTTGAAAAATGCGTTAGTTAAGGAAAACACGAGCGATTCTAAAAAGGCTGCAAGTTCTATTGTTTCTAATTTAGATAAAGTAAATATGAAACTATTGACAAATGATACCGCGCATAAACAATGGATGTTATTAGAAAAAAAAATAAGAACTACTGCCGTATCAATTGAAAACGTTTCAAACATAAAAGAATTACGAACTCATTTTATTCAATTATCTTCATATTTGACTTCCTCAGTTGAAATATTTGGAGTAAATCAAAAAATTTATAATCAATATTGCCCTATGGCAAATGATAATAAAGGTGCTTTTTGGTTGAGTTTAGAAAAAGAAATACGCAACCCATATTTTGGAGATGTAATGTTAGAATGTGGTGATGTCACCAAAGAGATAAATTAATTAAATTATAACAAAAAAGCCGAAAACTAAATGTTTTCGGCTTTTTAAGTGGTACCTCCAGGAATCGAACCAGGGACACATGGATTTTCAGTCCATTGCTCTACCAACTGAGCTAAGGTACCATTGCGTAATTGCGGGTGCAAATATAGAAGTAATTTTTAGACTAATCAAAACAAAAACTAAAAAATCATTCGTATTTTTGAACTTTATTTTTAAGGTAAATGAATTTAGTAATTGATGTCGGAAATGCAAGAGTGAAAGTGGCTCTTTTTAAGGGTAATAGCATTGCTTGGCATGACTCGTTTAATAAACCTGAACTTATTTTAGAATTAAAAGAAATAAGTCAAAAAAATAAAATTAATCAGGCTATTATTTCATCGGTTGCAATTATTACTGAAAATCAACTATTTGAAATTGAACAATTGTTTCCGTTGATAAGGTTAAATCATCAAACAAAAATTCCTTTTCAGAATAATTATAAGACCCCAAAAACTTTAGGGATAGATAGAATAGCATTAATAGCTGCAGCAATAAATCAATATCCAAATCAAAATATATTGGTTATTGATGCTGGTACTTGTATAACTTTTGATTTAATTAATGATAAAGGAATTTATAGTGGAGGAGCAATTTCACCCGGAATAGAAATGAGGTATAAAGCACTTCATAAATATACTGATAAACTGCCTTTACTAGAAAGAGAAGATAATGAAACTTTAATTGGTAATTCTACTGAAAATTCAATTCATAGTGGAGTAATAAATGGTGTAGTAAATGAAATTAATGGAATAATTGAGAGATATAAATTAGAATATAAAAAATTAACAACTATTTTAACAGGAGGAGACACATATTTCTTGGCGAAACGATTAAAAAATGGCATATTTGCCAATCCAAATTTTTTATTGGAAGGATTGAATAGTATTTTGATATATAATAGTAAGAATGATTAAAAAAATAATAGTACTAATTTTGGTGCTTACGTGTGCACAAAATTTTGCACAGAAAAATAATTCATCACCTTATTCTAGTTTAGGAATAGGAGATGCAGTTCCTCCAAGAACAGTTGAAGAAATGAGTATGGGAGGTGTTGGTGTGTCAAGCATTAATAATTTCAATTTACATTTTAATAATCCTGCTTCGTACGCCTCGTTAATTTTAACTACGTATTCTTTAGCAGGTGAAAATAGAGCCTATTCATTTGAAGATGATAAAAACAAGCAAACATCTTCAAACGCATATTTATCATATCTCGCAGTTGGCATACCAATAGGTGTTAAAGGCGGTTTTGCTTTTGGGTTACAACCAAAAACTTCCGTTGGCTATTCAATTGAAAACTCTATTTTAGATAGTGATGGTGAGCCAATTGAAGTTTCATTATACGAAGGTGATGGAGGTATTAATAGAGTGTTTTTAGGTGGTGGTTATGAAGTATTCAAAGATCTAACACTAGGTTTTGAAGCAGAGTATTTGTTTGGTGTTGTTAAAAATAGTATTCTAAATCAAAAAAGAGACGTTCAATTGGCAACAAGGTATAAAGCAAATTCTGAAGTAGAAGGGTTGGCTTTTGAATTTGGTGCTATTTATGAGAAAGAACTTAAGAAAAACTTATATTTGAACTTTGGGGCTAAAGTTGGTTTCGAATCTAGTTTAGATTCTAGAGGAAGTGAATATTTATACTCGGTTATAATTAGTGTAATTGAAATACCAAGGGATACAATACTGAATGAAAGAACAAGCGGTAAATTTGTTACACCACTAGAAACGAGCTTAGGTTTTAGCGTTGGAAAAAAGAACAAATGGTCTGCGGGTATTGATTATAGTTTTAGAGACGCAATTAACATAACAGGAAATTTAGAAAATTTTAACCCTAAATTAAGGTACCAAAATGCAAATAATGTTTCTGTAGGTGGTTATTATATTCCAAGATATAATTCTATTTCTGCTTATTGGGAGCGTATAATTTTTCGCTGGGGTTTTAATGCTTCACAAACTGGATTAATGGTTGATGGAATTGGAAATGGCCTTGAATTTACACCTATTGATGAACTTGGCATGTCTTTTGGAGTAGGTTTGCCTGTAGGAGGTTATTTGTCTAGATTAAATCTTGGATTTGAATACGGACAAAGAGGCACCACAGATAATGGTTTGGTTGAAGAAAAATTCTTTAATTTTAGAGTCGGACTTACTTTAGGAAGTAAGTGGTTTAAAAAACGTGAGATTAACTAATAAATATAATAAGATGAAGAAAGTTACATACATAATCGCTGGGTTGTTTTTAACAGTTTTTAGTTTTAATGTAAATGCATCAGAAATGGATTTACAAGAATGTACAATTGAATATAACCTATATAAAGGAGACATTCAGGCCAAAAAATTTGACGAGGCGAAAAAACGTTTAACAAATTTAATGGAAAATTGCCCAACACTTTCTGTAAACACTTACAAACTTGCTTCCAAGATTGTTGACGATATGATCGAAAAAGATCAAAGAGAAGAAGGTGTTAAATTGATGAGTAAAATTGTTGATCAAAGACTTTTATATTTTCCTAAAGGAGCTGGGAAAGTGTATAGTGATTGGGCTTCTTTTTTAGATAAGAATGGTGTTTCTAGAGAAAAAGTATTTCAGATTTTAGATAAAGCTTATAAAGCAGATCCAACAGCAATGTCGGCTAAGAATATTTATATGTATTTTGATGTTGTTTTAGAAAGAAATAAAGATATTGATGTTCAGTTAGTATTAGATACGTATGACAATATTAATGAAGCCAATGAGGTAAAGTCGGGTAAATATCAACAAAGATTAAGTAAGTTAATTGCTAAAGAAGAAGGTGGCACAGTTTTAAGTAAAAAAGAAGCAAAATCGAAAAGAATTGCGGAAGCTACATTAAAGAATATTGGTATTGTTACTGGTGGCCTTGAAAATAAAATTGAAGAACTATTAACCTGCGAGCGTTTGATCCCTTTGTATAGAAGAGATCTTAATAAGAACTTAGATAATGCAAAATGGTTGAGAAGAGCAGTGTCTAGAATGTTTATAAAAGAATGTACGGAAGACCACTTATATGTTGAGTTGGCTCATGCTTATGCAATTGCAGATCCATCATCAGATTCATATATTTTCTTGTCAGGTATTTTAGAGAAAAATGGTAAAACGAATGAAGCGTTAGAAATGCGTAAAAAAGCAATCGATTTAGAAGTTGACCCAATTAGAAAAGCAAGATATTTATTGACTATCGCAAGAGATATGGCTAAAAAAGGAAGAAAGAGTAGTGCTAGAAATTATGCAAACCAAGCGTTAAAAAGCAATCCAAGTTATGGTAAAGCATATTTGTTAATTGCGTCTTTATACGCTTCAAGTGCTAATAGTTGTGGAACTAATGAATTCTCTAAGCGTATGGTTTATGTAGCGGCATTAAATAAAGCGCAAAGAGCAGCTTCTGTAGACCCAAGTATTAGTTCAATAGCAAAAAAGTATATTAAAAATTACAAGTCGAACATACCAACAAAACAAATGGGTTTTGCCGATGGAATAAAAGCAGGAGATTCATTTAAAATTGGATGTTGGATTGGAGAAACTGTTAAAGTTAGATTGAGATAAATAACACTTTAATTTAGTACATTTGTTAGATGACTAAATCGTTTAAGAATATAATAAAAAGCATTGCTCTAGTATTTTCTATAGTAATGCTTTTTTCTTGTGGAAATGATATTCAAGAAGTTCGTGATTTTTTAGCCGATAAAAACTTGCCAATTGGCGTGGCAGAAAACGTATATAATATTCATACAGATTCCGGGCGTGTAGATATAAAATTTACAGCACCTTTATTATATGACTTTAGCAATCGCAAAAATCATCCGTATTCAGAATTTCCAGAAGGCGTTAGAATTGTAACTTTCGATAAGAATAATGATTCAATTGTAATTGTTGGAAAATATGCAATTTCATATACTAAAACGAGTATTTCAAAAATAAAAGGAAAGGTGGAAATAGAAAATCGAAAAGAACAAAAAAAATTAAAAACAGAACAACTTTTCTGGGATCAGAAAGCAAAATACTTTTATACAGAGCAAGCATTTACACTTTTTACAGCAACGGATACTATTTACGGTGTCGGGTTTGATGCCAATGAGGATCTAAGTTTGTTTACAGCAAAAAATAATAGGGGAAATATTTATATAAACGAAAACGAATAATAATGAATAAAGCAGGAAGAATTTTTGAAATAGGATATTTAGCTGTAGCCGTTGTTTTTGGTTACACAGCATTTGAAAAAAGAGAAGAAGAAGAGTGGTGGACCTATTTACTATTAGGAGTGCTGGCTGTTTTTATGTTTTTCTTCAGAAGAAAATTTAGAAGAAAACAAGAAGATAGATTCAATCAAAAGAACTAAACAACAATATGGAATTACAGCTAGTTGTAATTGTTATTTCAATACTATTATCAGCCTTTTTTTCAGGGATGGAAATTGCGTTTGTTTCGGCTAATAAAATGCATATTGAATTAGAAAAAAAGAGAGAAGGGTTTTTAGCAAAAATTTTAACTAGACTTACAATAAATTCTTCGAAATTTATTACAACAATGCTTGTTGGTAATAATATTGCTTTGGTTGTTTATAGTTTTTATATGGGTGCTTTTTTGGTTGATTTATTGCCGCAAAACACCTTTAATCAGTTTTCCTTATTACTGATTCAAACCTTTATTTCTACTATTGTAATTTTAATTACTGCGGAGTTTATTCCAAAGGCAATATTTAGAATTTATGCAGATGATTTCTTAAAAATATTTGCCATTCCGGCCTATTTCTTTTTTATTTTATTTTATTTTTTATCAGGTTTTATCACCGCAATTTCCGATTTCTTTTTGCGTGTTTTTTTTAACACTAATTCTGATGAACAACAAACAGCTTTTAGCAAGGCAGAATTAGAAACGTATATAACTGAGCAAATTGAAAAAACAGATGATAGTATAGAATTAGATTCTGAGATTCAAATTTTTCAAAACGCATTGGATTTTAATGAAGTCAAAACAAGAGAAGTTATGATTCCTAGAACCGAGATTTTAGCATTAGATATTAGTGATACCGTTGTAAATGCTAAAAAAGCATTTATTGAAACTGGCTATTCTAAAATAATTGTATATAAAAACTCCTTAGATGAAATTGTAGGTTATGTGCATGCTTTTGATATGTTTAAAAAACCAAAAAGCCTACGGTCTATATTAATGCCTGTGGAGTTTATTCCTGAAAGCATGATGATAAACGAGGTGCTAAATGTGCTGACCAAAAAGAAGAAAAGCCTTGCGGTGGTTTTAGATGAATACGGAGGCACGTCTGGATTATTAACCGTAGAAGATATTATTGAAGAACTGTTTGGAGAGATAGAAGATGAGCATGACATCGTTGAACTTAAAGAGCATAAAATTAATAATAGAGAATTTGAGTTTTCGGCGCGTTTAGAGGTCGATTATATTAATGAAACCTATAATTTTGAATTACCCAAAGACGAATCATATGAAACATTGGGCGGTCTTATTGTTAATCATTCTGAAAGTATTCCCTCTGAAAATGATGTCATAGAAATTAAAAATTATCAATTTAAAATCCTGTCAGCTACCTCTACTAAAATTGAAGAAATTTATTTAAAAGTTTTATCACAAAAAGAATAAGTTAATTGCTTTGAGTTATACTTTTATTATTTATTTAAATAACTCAATCTCAGAAGTTCAATTCTTAACAGCTTTTCTTATTTTCCTTTTATATTTCAATACTAAATTGTATTTTCGCACACTAAATTAAAAGAAATATATAATGGCAGTTTTATCAAAAATTAGAGAGCGTTCAGGTTTTTTAATCTTTATTATTGGAATGGCTTTATTAGCATTTGTATTAGATCCATCATCAATACAAAGTTTTTTTCAAGCGAGTAAAGTAAATGTAGTAGGAGAAGTAAATGGAGAAACAATTAGTAGAGATGATTTCTCTAGTTTAATTGAAGCATATAAAGCAAATAACGCTAATGCAACCAATCAACAAGCAATGAATTATGCTTGGAATAAATTAGTTGGAGATCAAATTTATAAAGATCAACTAGATAAAGCAGGTATTGTAGTTGGAGAAGAAGATGTTTGGCAATCGATTATAAGTTTGCCCTATTTTAAAAGCAACCCACAATTCCAAAATGAAGGCGGGCTGTTTGATCAAGAAAAAGTGAAAGAATACATTGCTAATTTAAAAGATGATGCTGTTGGTGCTGCAAAAGGTTCTCAAGAGGATAATATTTGGCAAAGTTGGTTGCAAACCGAAACTGATTTAAGACAAGGACTAGAAAAAGCATCATACAATAATTTAGTAGCTGCAGGTTTAGGAGCATCTTTAAAAGAAGGAGAAAGAGATTATGCTTTTAATAATAATAAAGTGACTTCAAAATTTGTGTATGTACCTTTTACCTCAATTGCGGATAGTTTAATTACGATTACTAATGCCGAATATAAAACATATATAAAAGAGCATTCAAGTGAGTTTCAGGTTGAAGAATCTAGAGATATTAATTACGTAAGTTTTAACATTGTTGCTTCTGAAGAAGATAAAGAAGCAATTAGTGCTGAAGTTGCTAAATATATTAACGACCGAGAAGAATATAGTAATGCTGCAAAAGCAACAATTACAATTCAAGGGTTGAAAAATGCTACGGATGCTGCAGTCTTTCTAGACGATGCAAAATCAGATTTGCCAAATGATGCAAGTTTTTTATTCGAAAATAATTTGCCTACAGTAATTGCTGCGGATGTATTTAATGCTACAGAAGGTACTGTTGTTGGTCCATATGAAAACAATGGGTTTTTCAAGATATCTAAAGTAAATGCATTTAAACAAATGCCAGATTCCGTGCAATCGCGTCATATTATTATTCCTTTCGCAGGTTCTTTTAGATCAACTTCAACGGTGTCTAAAGAAGCGGCAAAGAAAAAAGCAGATAGTATTCATAATTTAGTTAGAAATAGCAGTACTAAGTTTATTGAAATTGCTGATGAAATTAATTCTGATGGAACAAAAGGAAAAGGCGGAGATATTGGTTGGATTACAAAAGCACAAGCTTTTTCTCCAAACTTCGATGTAGATTTCGCTAATTTCTTGTTCGATAATAAAAAAGGAACCGTACAAGTTGTTGAAACAAAATTTGGTTTTCATATCATTAAAATAGATGACCAAACGGAATACAAAAAAGCAGTGCAGTTAATTACATTGGCCAGAGAAATAACACCATCTATAGATACAGAAAATCAGTTCTATCAAGATGCTGAAACTTTTGCCTCAAATATTGATAGTGGAGAAGATGTTTATACTTTGGTTAAAGATAACTCTTATATTTTAACTCCTGCAATAGGACTAAAAATATTAGATGAATATGTTCCTGGTTTATTTGGAAGTCAAAGACAAATTGTAAACTGGACTTTTAATAGCGAAACAGAAGTAAATGCAGTAAAAAGATTTGATGTTGAAAAAGGGTACATAGTTGCAATTTTATCAAATAAAACACAAAAAGGATTGGCCCCTGTTGATAAAGTTATCAATAGAATTAGACCAATTTTAATGAACCAGAAAAAAGCAGTAATTATTGCTGACAAAATGAATGGTAACGATCTAGAAGCAATTGCTACGGCTAACAACACAAATGTTAGAACGGCTTTAAAAGTTTCTTTAGTTAGCCCAACTATATCTGGTGTTGGTGCAGAACCTGCAGTTGTAGGCGCTATGATGGGCGCAAAAGAAGGTGAATTGAAAACAAATATTGTTGGTGCTAAAGGCGTTTTTGCAATTCAAACAATTTCAGTTGAAGTTGCTCCAGCATTCCCAAATTATGATGTAGCACGTTCAAGAATTGTAAACAGACTTAAATCTAGAGCAAGTCAAATATATACATCTTTAAAGTCATCGTATGATATTGAAGATTATAGAGGCAATATGTATTAAGAATTAACTTTTCTTAATCTTAATCAATTAAAAAAGGGAACGTTTTAAAACGTTCCCTTTTTTAATTCTAATATATTACTACTATTATCTATTCATAGACATTAAAAATTCATTGTTGTTCAATGTCGATTTCATACGATCATTTAAGAACTCCATCGCTTCTATAGGATTCATATCTGCTAAGTATTTACGCAATACCCACATACGTTGCATAGTTTTATCATCGAGTAATAAATCATCTCTACGTGTGCTAGATTTTACTAAATCTACAGCTGGGTAAATTCTACGGTTAGAAATATTTCTGTCTAACTGTAATTCCATATTACCAGTACCTTTAAATTCTTCAAAAATTACTTCGTCCATTTTTGAACCAGTATCTGTTAATGCAGTTGCTATAATAGTCAAAGAACCTCCTCCTTCTATATTACGTGCTGCTCCAAAAAAACGTTTTGGTTTGTGTAATGCGTTTGCATCAATACCACCCGATAGTATTTTGCCAGATGCAGGCGCAACCGTATTGTAAGCTCTTGCTAAACGAGTAATAGAATCTAACAAAATAACAACATCATGCCCGCATTCTACCAATCTTTTGGCTTTTTCAAGCACAATATTAGCAACACGAACGTGTT
>CAZUFO010000013.1:0-17814 GCA_964619615.1 uncultured Lutibacter sp.
TATATTTAGACTTTTTTATACGACCTCACGACCGAAACTTATTAATTAGTTTAGATGAATTAAGTGAAGTTTTTGGCTTATTCTTTAATGTGTTAATTGGATTTGAGTTATTTGAAACCGTTAAAATGTATTTAAAAGACAATGTTTTTCACGCAGAACTTATATTATTAGTTGGTCTTATCGCAGTTTCTCGAAAAGTAATTTTATTAGATTATCAAAAAATGGATGCTATAAGTATTATTGGAATTGCTCTATTAATCGGAACAATAACAGGTGGCTATTATTTACTTAAAAAGTCTCATAAATAGAGTAATTAATAATGGAAACTATAAACCAGATTTTAGAGTTTGAGTTCTTTCATTTCAAAGAGCATTCATTAACAGCTTTTGAATTAGTAAGTGTTGCTGTTATATTCATAGTCACCAAACTAATTTTATTCTTAATAAAAAAGGCATTATTCCATAAAACAAAACTTCATAAATTAGATAAAGGAAGTTCGTTTGCTCTATTTCAACTCATTAAGTATGTAATTTGGATAATGGCAATAGCCTTTATGTTAGAAGCGGCTGGAATAAAAGTAACCATATTATTAGCAGGTTCAGCGGCTTTACTTGTTGGAATTGGACTTGGATTGCAGCAAACATTCAATGACATATTATCAGGAGTTATATTGCTTTTTGAGCATTCCGTTAAAGTTGGCGATATATTAGAAATTGATGGAGACAGAGTGATTATCCAAGAAATTGGATTAAGAACTTCTAAAGGGATGAATGTAAGACAGGTTATTGTAATTATTCCAAATTCATTAATTACAACAAATAAGGTTATTAATTGGAGCCATCAAACACAAAAAACACTTTTCAGTATTGACGTAGGTGTTGCTTATGGAAGTAATATTGATTTAGTAATAGAAGTTTTAGAACAAAGTGCATTAGAACATCCTGAAGTTAAAAAAAGTGATTTATTAGAAGCACGTTTAGTTGGATTTGGAAACTCTTCTTTAGATTTTAAAATCTTATTTTTTAGCGAAAATGTTTTTTATATTGAAAAAGTGAAAAGTAATATAAGAAAAACTATTAGTAAAAAATTTGACGAGAATAAAATAACTATTCCTTTTCCTCAAATGGACTTACACTTGAAATCTAAAATGGAATAAAAATTAAAACAACATAATAACGTGTATAAATCATTGAAGTAGTTAGAATAATGTTTAAAAATATAAATAAACTTTAGGGTAAACTAAAAATGATGTGCTTCGAAATGCACAACGCGTCATACACATCGATAATCGCAACTCCAAAAACAACATAAAAAATCCACCAATTGGTGGATTTTTTTATAACACAATATAAGGTTCTGAAACGAGTTCAGAATTTCACTTCGCTTACATTTTAAACAAAGGTCTGTGGCTCATCATATCATTTACTTTTTCAGCAACTGCTTCTAACACTTCTTCGTTTTCAAAGTTTGTAATTACTTCATCTATCAATGCAACAATTCCGTTCATTTCGCTTTCAACCATTCCTCTTGAAGTAACTGCGGCAGATCCAATTCTAATTCCACTTGTTACAAAAGGTGATTTATCATCAAAAGGAACCATATTTTTATTTACAGTAATAGCTGCTTTTACCAAGGCTTGTTCAGCATCTTTTCCTGAAAGGTTTTTGTTGCGAAGATCAATCAACATCATATGATTGTCTGTTCCTCCAGAAATTAATTTATAACCTCTTTCCACAAATGATTTTGCCAAAGCAGCTGCATTCTTTTTTAATTGAATTTGGTAGTGTAAAAATTCATCTGTTAATGCTTCACCAAATGCAATTGCTTTAGCTGCAATAATATGCTCTAAGGGTCCACCTTGCATTCCTGGGAATACTGCAGAATTCATAATGGTTGACATCATTTTTGGTTTTCCACTTTTAAAAGTTTCTCCCCAAGGGTTTGGAAAATCTTTCCCTAACATAATCATTCCTCCTCTTGGACCTCTTAATGTTTTGTGCGTAGTTGTGGTAACAATGTGGCAATGAGGCATTGGATCATTTAAAATCCCTTTAGCAATCAATCCTGCTGGATGTGAAATATCAGCCATCAATAATGCGCCAACACTATTTGCAATTTCTCTAAACTTTGCAAAGTCAATATCTCTTGAATATGAAGATGCGCCTGCAATAATTAATTTTGGCTGCTCTTTTGTTGCCGTTTCCTGAATTTTATCATAATCTAAAACTCCTGTTTCTTCATCAACACCATAAAAAGAAGTTTGAAATAATTTTCCTGAAAAATTAACTAAAGAACCATGTGTTAAATGTCCACCATGCGATAAATCAAATCCTAAAATCTTATCACCTGGCTTTAAAACTGCATGATAAACAGCAGCATTTGCTTGACTTCCAGAATGCGGTTGCACATTTACATATTCACAACCAAATAATTCTTTTGCTCTATCAATGGCAATTTGCTCAACAATATCAACGACTTCACAACCGCCATAATAGCGTTTTCCAGGATAGCCTTCAGCATATTTATTTGTTAAAACTGAGCCTGCTGCTTCCATTACTTGTTCACTCACAAAGTTTTCTGAAGCTATTAATTCTATTCCGTTTAACTGTCTATTTTTTTCGTCTTCTATTAAGTCAAAAATGATCTGATCACGTTGCATTTTATATTGCGATTAAAAGGTTAAATTTATCGTGCAAAAATAACCATTTTGTTTTTCAAAAAATAAAAAAACAAAAAAATTGAATTAAATAAAAAATCCTGTTTCATTTAAAATGATTTTTATATTTTTATGAACGAATACTATTAATTCGTTAAACAATTATTTAAACAACACTACTAAAAAAATAAATTAAGCTTCCCCCTATTATTCAACTATGCATAAAATCAAATTTCTTTTCACTTTCATCGCTTTATTTAATTTCCAATTCAATTATAGCGAGGTCAACACAAATAAGAATGAAAGAGTAGTTTCGAAATCAAATTACACCCATAAAGAAAAGAAACTTATAAATTTTGAGCCAAGTGTAAACGATGAAACTAAATTAGAAGGGTTCAGTTTACATGTAAAATATTATATGATAAATTCACCCATTGAGTTGGTTTGGGATGCTTATGAAAACACAAAACCAAATGAATGTTGGTCTGGTCCATTAACAAAATATAAAAATTCTTATACCAACTCCTTATTTCATGATTTTCGAGAAGAAAATCATCCATCATTTGTTGAAGGTAGTGTTTACTTAATTAGACTTAAAGTCATTCCATTTATTAAAATTGGTGTCCTGTTTCAACTAACAAAATTAGACCATTCAGAAAAATTAATTGAATTAACGTATGGAATGGACAATACTTCGCACGGCAAACAGACCATTCAATTTATTACAGACGGAGATAAAACGTTAATCAAGCATACTTCTTATTTCAAAAGCAAAAGTGCTTTTAGAGATAAACATTTGTATTCGAAATTTCATGTAAAATACATTGATGAATTTCATGCAAATATTCAAAAACAACTAATTGAAAATCAGATTATAGATATTGTTATCCAACCACAAGAACCTAATAAACTTTTAAGTCGTTAAGTTTTGATGTATTGTTAACCTAAATATTTATAAAGTGAATCTTTATAAATAATAAAAACTAGATGGATTGACACTTGTATATCTTTTATATTATTTAGAAAAAATATTATATAATTCAATTAAATTCATAATTTAGCTGCCATAAATCTTTCTAAATTGTATTTTAATGAAAATTACAGCAAACGACATTACTAGAAAATCTTGGATAACAGTACCAAAAAATTCTGATTTCCCAATACAAAATATTCCATTCGGCGTTTTTATAACCAAAGAAGATATTATAACAATTGGAACAAGAATTGGCGATTCTGTTATTGATTTATGTGCGCTACAACAATTAGGATATTTTAAAGATTTAAATCTTGCTGACGATGTGTTTATGCAAGATACTTTGAATGATTTTATTTCATTGGGAAGAAACGTTGCAAGACAAGTAAGAAACAAAATTGCTGAAATTTTTGATATTGAAAACCCAATATTACAAAATAATGCTTCACAAAAAGAGACTGTTCTTTTTAATATTAATGATGTTGAAATGCAATTACCTGTTAATATAGGAGATTATACAGATTTTTATTCGAGTAAAGAACACGCCACCAATGTTGGCACTATGTTTAGAGACCCAGCTAACGCATTATTACCAAATTGGTTGCATATACCAGTTGGCTATCATGGACGTTCTTCGTCAATTATAGTTTCAGGAACAGAAATTACAAGACCAAAAGGACAAACATTACCTGCAGATACAAAAACGCCCATTTTCGGACCTTCTAGATTGGTTGATTTTGAATTAGAAATGGCTTTTATTACTACAGATGCAAATAATTTAGGTGAAACCGTTTCAATTGAAGATGCTGAAAACCATATTTTTGGAATGGTATTATTTAATGATTGGAGTGCGCGTGATATTCAAAAATGGGAATATGTACCATTAGGTCCGTTTTTAGCAAAGAATTTTGCATCAACTATTTCTCCCTGGATAGTTACGTTGGATGCTTTAGAACCTTTTAGAACAAAAAACACAGCCCAAACTCCTACGCCACTTCCATACTTACAACAATCAGAAAATAAAAATTTTGATATTCAATTACAAGTAGGAATAAAACCAGAAAACGCTGAAGAAACGATTGTTTCTAACAGTAATTTTAAGCATATGTATTGGACAATGGCACAGCAATTAACGCATCATACTGTTAATGGTTGTAATGTACGTTCTGGTGATATGTTAGGTAGCGGAACTATTTCTGGTCCAACACCAGATTCTTACGGATCTATGTTAGAATTGGCATGGAAAGGGACAAAACCAATTAAACTAAATGATGGTTCAGAACGTAAATTCATTAATGATAACGATACGGTTATTATGCGTGCTCATTGTAAAAATAGTGAAGTTCGAATTGGTTTTGGTGAATGCATCGGAAAAATACTTCCTGCTAAATAAATTTAGTTACCTCTAACTGTAATATTCCCATATGTGAATCTTCGGCCATTAATTTATCATTTTTGATAATTAATAGTTGTGGAGATTCATGTCTGAGATTATATTTACTTGAAATTTCATTTGAAATTTCGCGGTAAGTTACCAAATCCAAATAATACATTGTTATTTGGTCAGCATCTAAATCAAAACCTTGCTCAAATTGTTTTTTTACAATTTTACTGGTATAACAACGAATAGAATGTTTAAAAATTCCCACTGTTTTTTCTGATGTTGCAATTTCTTTTAATTGAGATAATTCCGTTAAAGGAATCCAATTCAACTTTGAAACCGTTTCTTCTGGTCTTTCTCCAAATATTTTTTTAAGTAAGCTCATAATTAGGATTATTGGTCGCAAAAATACAACGAACTTTCAAAACAGCCAATTTGTCTTGTAACTCTTTAAAAATAAGACATTTTGGCATTTTATATGTCGATTCTTCATCTGGAATACTATTTGAGAACTGTATAATAGAACCCTTAAAAAACAAAAATTATGAATTTAAATAATTTCACTATAAAATCACAAGAGACCATCCAAAAAGCGCAACAAATTGCACAAGGTAATGGCCATCAACAAATTGAAAATGCACATATACTAAAAGGTATTATCGAAACAGATGAAAATGTAATTCCGTTTTTACTAAATAAACTTGGAGTCAATCTATCTATTTTCACAAAAGCATTAGAAAGTATAATTCAAAGTTTTCCAAAAGTAGAAGGCGGAGAACTAATGTTATCACGTAACGCAAATAAAATGTTGATTGATGCTGAAAACTTGGCAAAGAAAATGAACGATGAATTTGTTTCCATTGAGCATTTACTATTGGCAATTTTAAAATCTAGCGACAGTACTTCTCAACTTTTAAAAGATAATGGAATAAATAACAAAGATTTATTATCCGCAATAAATGAATTGAGAAAAGGAGAAAATGTAACTTCGCAATCTGCTGAAGAAACCTATAATTCTTTAAATAAATATGCGCTAAACTTAAACCAATTAGCAAAAGATGGGAAGTTAGACCCTGTAATTGGTAGAGATGAAGAAATTCGCAGAATACTACAAATACTTTCTAGACGTACAAAAAACAACCCTATTTTAGTTGGAGAGCCAGGAACAGGGAAAACTGCAATAGCAGAAGGATTAGCACATCGAATCATTAGAGGTGATGTTCCTGAAAACTTAAAAAACAAGGTTGTCTATTCGTTAGATATGGGCGCTTTAATTGCTGGCGCAAAATTTAAAGGTGAGTTTGAAGAACGCTTAAAAGCAGTTGTAAAAGAAGTTATTTCTGCCGAAGGCGATATCATTCTTTTTATTGATGAAATCCATACTTTGGTTGGCGCTGGCGGTGGACAAGGAGCTATGGATGCTGCAAATATTTTAAAACCAGCATTGGCAAGAGGTGAATTAAAAGCTATTGGCGCAACTACCTTAGATGAATATCAAAAATATTTTGAAACCGACAAAGCATTGGAACGTCGTTTTCAAAAGGTAATTGTGGATGAACCAGATACTGAAAGTGCCATTTCAATTTTAAGAGGCATAAAAGACAAGTACGAAACACATCATAAAGTACGAATTAAAGATGATGCAATTATTGCGGCTGTTGAGTTATCGCAACGCTATATTACAAACAGATTTTTACCAGATAAAGCAATTGACTTAATGGACGAAGCTGCTTCAAAATTACGATTAGAAATCAATTCGAAACCAGAGGAATTAGATGTATTAGATCGAAAAGTAATGCAATTGGAGATCGAAATAGAAGCTATCAAACGGGAGAATGACAAAAACAAGTTAAAATTGCTAAAAGAAAATTTAGCCAACATAAAAGAAGAACGAAATGGCATCAATGCAAAATGGGTGTCAGAAAAAGAAATTGTAGATAAAATTCAGGCTTCAAAAGAAATCATTGAAAATTACAAACTAGAAGCTAATAATGCCGAACGTGAAGGAAATTATGGCTTGGTTGCCGAACTTAGATATGGAAAAATAAAAGATGAGGAGCAAAATCTTGCTGCATTTCAACAAGAAATGGATAAAAATCAAGATACTGCTTTAATTAAAGAAGAAGTTACAAGTGAGAATATTGCTGAAATTGTTGCAAAATGGACAGGTATTCCTGTTCAAAAAATGTTACAAGGCGAACGTGTTAAACTTTTGAAATTAGAAGAAGAACTTCATAAAAAAGTGATAGGTCAAGAAGAAGGTATAAGAGCGGTTGCAGATGCTGTTCGTAGATCTCGTGCAGGTTTACAGGATACTAAAAAACCTATTGGGACTTTCCTTTTCTTGGGTACAACAGGAGTCGGAAAGACTGAATTAGCAAAAGCATTGGCGGGTTATTTATTTGATGATGAAAATGCATTGACTCGAATTGACATGAGTGAATACCAAGAACGCCATGCTGTGAGTAGATTAATTGGAGCACCTCCAGGGTATGTTGGTTATGATGAAGGCGGACAGTTAACAGAAGCTGTTAGACGTAAACCCTACTCTATTGTTTTGTTAGATGAGATTGAAAAAGCACATCCTGACACCTTTAATATCTTATTACAAGTATTAGACGAAGGAAGGCTGACCGATAACAAAGGACGTGTTGCAGATTTTAAAAATGCCATTATTATAATGACTTCTAATATGGGCGCACATATAATTCAAGAACGATTTGAGAATATAGACATGTCGAAAAGAGATGAAATTACAGAGCAAACTAAGGTTGAAGTCGTTGAATTACTGAAGAAAACAGTTCGTCCAGAGTTTTTAAATAGAATTGATGAAATAATTATGTTCACTCCTCTAAATAAAAAAGAAATAGGAGAAATTGTAAAACTGCAATTGAAAGGTGTTCACAAAATGCTTTCAGAAAAAGACATTGCTTTTGACTTCACAGAACAAGCAGTTGAATCTTTGACAGAAAAAGGATACGACCCACAATTTGGCGCAAGACCTGTAAAAAGGGTGATTCAACGAGAGATTTTGAATCAACTTTCAAAAGAAATTCTTGCTGGAGAAATTAATGCCGAAAGTTCTATTTTACTAGATGCTTTTGACGGGGAATTTGTTTTCCGAAATAAATAAAAAATTGGTTAGTTAGTTGAATGTTAGTGCCATTTCAAATCAGATATTTTCTGAGGCGAAATGGCATTACTTATTCAATACTTCTTTCAATACTTCAATAACAGTATCAATTTCATCTTTTGTATTATACTTACTCAATGAAAACCGCACAGATGTTTTTTGAGCATCTTCTGTAGATAAAATAGTATTTAACACATGCGATCCACCCAAAGCACCACTCTGACAAGCGCTACCACCCGAAGCAGCAATACCTTTTATATCTAGGGTAAAAAGCAACATCGAACTATCAACGGGTAAACGCACACTTAAAATAGAATAGTTGCTATTAATGGTATCTTCTGGGTTCCCATTAAATTGAACGCCTTTTATATGAATTTTTAATTGCTCAATAAAGTATTTTTTTAATCCTGAAATATGGGTTTTTTCTTCTTCCAAATTTGAATACGCCAATTCAAACGCTTTTTCCATTCCCAAAATACTATGCACGTTTTCAGTTCCTGCTCTTGAACCTCTTTCTTGTGAACCGCCAGTTAATATTGGTTTTATCCCAAATCCTTTTCTAAAATAGGCAAATCCCACTCCTTTCGGCCCATGAAGCTTGTGTGCACTTGCAACCACAAAATCTATAAGAGTTTCTTGTAAATTTAACTTATAATGACCAATGTATTGAATTGAATCTGAGTGAAATAACGCATTATTCTCTTTACATAACTTAGAAACTCGGTTAACATCTAAAACAGTTCCTATTTCATTATTTACATACATTAAACTAACCAATGTTTTTTGGTTGCTCTCCTTTAATAATAATTCTAAATGATTCATATCAATCAAACCACATTCGTTAACATCTACATATAAAATTTCAATTTTTTCGTCTTTTGAAAGACTTTCAACAGTATGCAAAACAGCATGGTGTTCTATTTTTGAAATAATAATTCGCTCAACTCCAAGATTTGAAACTGCATTACGAATAATCATATTGTCAGCCTCACTTCCACCAGCGGTAAAAACAATTTCACTTGCGGTAACATTTAATAATTTTGCAATATTTTTTCGAGCAGTTTCAACCTTAGCTTTTGCCGTTCTACCAAACTGATGTGAAGAAGATGGGTTTCCAAAAACTTCACTCATAGATTGCGTAATTACCTTAATTACATCGGCATCTAAAGGTGTTGTTGCTGCATTATCGAAATAAATTTTACCCATGGGGCAAAGTAACTAAAATTTATCCACTCTTAAAGCGTTACTATTGCTAAAAACATTTACTTTTGTTTTTTGTAAAATCTAATAGATGAAGAAATTATTTACCCTTATTTTATGTTTTAGCGTATTTTTCTCTTGTGATGATGGAGATTTAGATATACCCGCTTTCGATTTTACCGATACTGTTTTTAACTGTGAACTTAAAAGTGGTAATTACACTTTATTTAGATTAGGAATTGCAGAAGCAATTGTGGTTACACTGTCTGATGATGTTTTAAAAAATGAAGTGACAACTGAACCTATTGAAGTTGGAATTACTGAAAGCAATGTTATTTATAGAACTTTTGATGATCAAATTTCTAGCACCTATTTCTGTGAAGACATTCCACCAACAACTCCAACAATTACTTCAAATTGGACAGGTGTTTCTGGCGCAAGCAATTTAATTATTATCGAAACTATTGAAGAATTTGATAGTCAAAATATTTTAATTGGTTACCGACATCAAATTACATTTCAGAATTTGAAAGTTGAAAACGGAAACAAGTTTTTGGCTTTTGAAGAAGGAGTTTTTGGCGATTTTATAACTGAACTTTAATTTTTATTCTGAAGAATATAAACCTCTGTTGCACCCAATCCATATTTTTGATATGATGCTTCGTTTAAAGAAACGTCATATCTTCTAAACAAATAACCTAATTCTTCTCTTAATACACCTTCACCAACACCATGAATAAAAACTATACGTGGAATTTTATTCCGTATCGCAAATTCTAATTTATATTTTGCAGTGTCTAATTGCATTGATAAAATATCGTAGTTATCCATTCTTTTGAATGATTTAACCAATTTTTCAATATGCAAATCGACTTCCATTGGTGGAATTCCATCCTTTTTATTTTTTACTTTTAATAATTTCTTACCCTTTATATATTCTGTTTTAGTAGATAAATGATTCGGAACTACAACGGTTTTTGCAATTTCTGATTGCTCTTTAGTAATTTTTACCAATTCATTACTCATAAATTTCATTATAAAACCGTCTTCAGTTTCAATGTGAATTTGATTTGTTTCAATTTTAACAACAATCCCTTTAATTGAATCATCAATCACCACAACAACATCGCCAATTTTATAACTCATATTGATAACTATTTCTTAATTTTGAAATTCTTAAAATTTACGTTTTACTTTTAATCTTTGCACAAAAATAAACCGATGTCTGAAATCACAGCTATAAAAACAACAAAATTCTTTAACAATGCAAATGCAATAATAACTCTTGATACTACTCGAAAAGAACTTTTAAACACACTAGTCGACCAAATTGTTATTGAACGTAAAAAAAATAATAAAGTGTCCCTTAATTTTATTTGTACTCATAACTCGCGTAGAAGTCAGTTAGCACAAGTTTGGGCACATTATGCTATCCGATATTTTAAATTAAAACGTATTAAAAGTTATTCTGGAGGAACAGAAATTACTGCAATGCATAGAAATACTGTTAAAACGTTACAGAATGTTGGTTTTAAATTTAAGTTGTTAGAATTTTCACATGAAAATCCTGTTTATGAAATTTCATTTAAAAAAATGAAAAAACCAATTGTATCTTTTTCTAAATTACATGACGATACAATTAACAAGAAACCTTTTATTGCGATTACAACTTGTGCATCAGCAGAAGAAAATTGCCCTTTCATTCCGGATGCACTAGCAAGAATTCATTTACCATATATCGATCCAAAATCTTCTGATGATACTCCTGAAATGCAGACTAAATACCTTGAAACCAATCAACAAATTGCTGCTGAATTATTTTATGTATTTCAACAAGTTAAAAGTTTGCATTAATGTTTTGTATTTAAGAAAATTTAATGTCCTATTAAACTTTTATAACAAAGAACCCCAATTATTATTTTAATCTTAATTATTATATTTTGGATTGCCCGAAATAGTTCAATCTATCCGTTTACACTATTAGCGCCAGATTAAATTTCAATATTTTTATCGTAAGGAATCAGCTCTAAAATATGTTCAATAACAGCAATTCTTGCAGAGGTTTTTCGGTTAGCACGAATTATTTTAAAACGAATATGCTTCTTTGCATTGTCATACATTTTATCTTTATAAAAAGTGTATTTATCCCATAATTCTTGAGCACTTTCATCAACGGCAGTCATTTTCCATTGTTTTAACGGATCAGATTTTATATCATTAAAGCGTTTTGCCTGTTCTTTTTTTGAAATGGACATATAAATTTTAACAAGCCTTGTGCCAGATTCTGTAATCATGCGCTCAAAATCATTTACTTGATTCATAAAAGTCTCATGTTCTTGTTCTGTACAAAAATCATTTACAGGTTCAACAACTGCTCTATTATACCAACTTCTATCAAAAAATACAATTTCTCCTTCTTTCGGAAATCGTTTCACATAACGTTGAAAATACCATTGAGTTCGCTCTTCTTTAGTTGGTCTTGGCAAGGCTACAATTCTAAAATTTCGAGGATTAATTCGTTCGGTAGTTCTACGTATTGCTCCACCTTTTCCAGCAGCATCTCTACCTTCAAAAATAATAATTATGCGTTCATTATTTTGAATTGCCCAAGTTTGCAATCGGACTAATTCTACTTGAAGTTTCTTTAATTTCCGTTCATACTCTAAATAACGTAAGGTTTTTGCGTAATTTATGGTTGATTTTGATAACATTGCAAACAATCCATTATCAGAATTTAATTTTTCTATATGTTCCTCTTTAATTTCAAATTCTTCCATATCAATCAATTTGGTGGTTAGCACGGAAATAGCGCATTACAATATTTGGATCTGGATATAATGTAGTTAATACATCATCTTTACCATCATAATCAAATTGAGATAAAACATAACGCATGGCTTCTAAACGCGCACTCTTTTTATCATTTGCTTGTACAATAATCCACGGACTATAGGTGGTGTGTGTACCACTAAACATTTGGTCTTTATATTTAGTATAATCGTCCCAACGTTCTTGACCTTCTTTATCAACAGGACTGTATTTCCAACGTTTTAAAGGGTTTTGCAATCGTGATTCAAATCGTTTTTGCTGTTCATCTTTAGATATTGAAAACCAAAATTTTATAATTTTTATTCCATCTTCATACAGCATATGCTCAAATTCTGGAACTTGCTTCATGAATTTTCGATATTGATCGTTTGTACAAAAACCCATAACTGGTTCAACTACAGCTCTATTATACCAACTTCTATCAAAAAAAACAATTTCACTTGGGTTGGGTAATTCTTTAATATAACGCTCAAAATACCATTGACCCTGTTCAATTTCCGTTGGTTTAGTCAACGCTATAGTTCTCATTGAACGCGGATTCAAATGCTCTGAAAAGCGTTTAATATTCCCACCTTTACCGGCAGCATCTCTTCCTTCAAAAATTACAATAACTCTTTTTTTATTTTTCGAAACCCATTGTTGCAACTTCACCAATTCAATTTGAAGTTTTTTTAACTCTTCTTCATATGCTATATTTTTATGTATTGATTCTATTTCAATACCTTTTAATTGAAGTACATTCAATAATTCTTCTTTAGAAGTTATTTTATTGAATTCATTTATTTGAAGAGATTTGCCTTTTGATTTCATAATTATTACTCGTAATACAAATATAAGAATTGTAATTGTATTTCGGTAGTCAAAACTTTTGAATTGATTATACCTAAATTATCATAAAATAAATTTGGTCGTCATTCTTAACTTGTTTCAGAATCTCATAATAATGTAAATCAAACAAATAAGTGAGACCCTGAAATAACCCCGATAACTATCGGGACAGGGTGACGTGAGAATAGTATGACCAAAAACGGATATACATACTTTTGATAACTAAAAATACCTCTGAAACTTCAGAGGCATTTAAAATATTTATGACTTTATATTACATTAAAGTTGCAGCAATTTTTTTATATGCTCCACTTTCTAGTTTTTCTCTAATAGCAGAAAAAGCGGTTATTGTCTCATCAACATCTTCTAAAGTATGTGTTGCAGTAGGTATTAATCTTAAAATAATCATTCCTTTTGGAATTACTGGATATACAACTATGGAGCAAAACACTCCATGATTTTCTCTTAAATCTCGTACCATTGCCATTGCTTCAGGAATATCTCCTTGCAAAAATACGGGCGTAACACAGGTGTTAGTTGAACCTAAATCAAATCCTTTTTCTTTTAAACCACTTTGCAATGCATGTACGTTTACCCACAATTTTTCTTTTAATTGCGGTTGTGTTTTAAGGATTTCAAGGCGTTTTAATGCACCTATTACCATTACTATAGGTAATGATTTTGCGAACATTTGAGAACGCATATTATATTGCAAATACTGAATAATATCTTTATCGCCAGCAAAAAAAGCACCAATACCTGCCATAGATTTTGCAAATGTTGCAAAATATACATCAATATCGTCTTGCACTCCTTGTTCTTCACCAGTTCCAGCACCTGTTTTACCTAAAGTACCAAAACCGTGCGCATCATCAACTAAAAAACGAAAATTATATTTTTTCTTTAATGCTACAATTTCTTTTAATTTACCTTGTTCACCTCGCATACCAAAAACACCTTCAGAAATCACCAAGATTCCACCTCCTGTTTTCTCAGCCATTCTAACTGCGCGCTTCAAGTTTTTCTCTAAACTTTCAACATCATTATGTTTGTACACAAAGCGCTTTCCAGGATGTAAACGAACTCCATCAATAATACAAGCGTGCGTATCAACATCATACACAATAACATCATTTTTAGCAACCAATGCATCAATTGCAGAAACCATTCCTTGGTATCCAAAATTTACTAAATAGGCTGCTTCTTTACTTACAAATTCAGCACATTCCTTTTCTAATTGTTCATGATAAACGGTATGACCAGACATCATTCTGGCTCCCATTGGGTATGCCATCCCGTATTTTGTTGCAGCATCTGCATCTGCTTTTCTAACTTCAGGATGGTTGGATAAACCCAAGTAATCATTAATACTCCAAGTTAAAACCTTCTTTCCATTAAAATACATTCTATTAGAAATTTCACCTTCTAATTTAGGAAACACAAAATAACCTTCGGCTTGTTTTGCCAAATTCCCTAAGGGTCCTTTATCAGCAATTATTCTTTCAAATAAATCTTTCATTGCATGTAATATAAGTTCAAAAAAATATACTTTTTTTTAAATTTTTAGCGGTTGCAAAATAACCATTTTTTTATCACAAAATCAATAAAAAAGGCATCGAATTCGATGCCTTTAACTATTTATTTTTTTCTATTGGAATTATTTTATGAATTCTACAGCAGCTTGTTCTTGTTTTACAGCATCAAAAAAGCCTTGTTTCCGCATCCAATCATCGCTATATATTTTACTCATATACCTTGAACCGTGATCTGGGAAAATAAGTACTACTTTACTGTTCTTATCGAAAAAACCTGCTTCTGCATATTGCATTACCGCTTGCATTACTGCACCACTTGTATAACCAGCAAAAATACCCTCAGTCAATACAATCTCTCTTGCCTTATGCGCACTATCTTCATCCGATACTTTTTCAAAAACATCAATAACATCAAAATCTGTTGCTGTAGGAATTAGATTTTTACCCAAACCTTCTATTCTATATGGATAAATTTCATCCGCATCAAAAACACCCGTTTCATGAAATTTCTTTAAAATAGATCCAAAAGCATCCACACCTAATATTTTAATATTTGGGTTTTGTTCCTTTAGGTATTTTCCTGCACCAGAAATAGTTCCTCCAGTTCCACTTGCTGCAACCAAATGTGTTATTTCGCCTTTTGTTTGTTTCCAAATTTCTGGGCCTGTAGTATAATAATGTGCATCAATATTTAACTGATTAAAATATTGATTTATATATACTGAATTAGCCGTTTCTGCATGTAATTTTTTTGCTACTTGATAGTAAGACCTTGGGTCATCTGCGCTAACATGAGCAGGACAAACATATACTTTTGCGCCCATTGCTTTTAACATGTCTATTTTATCGTTCGATGATTTTGAACTAACCGCTAAAATACATTTATACCCTTTTTGAATACTAACCATTGCTAAACTAAACCCTGTATTACCAGAGGTGGTTTCAATAATAGTATCGCCAGGCTTCAAAAGCCCTTGCTTTTCTGCTTGTGATATAATGTATAAGGCTATTCGGTCTTTGGTAGAGTGTCCTGGGTTATAACCTTCAAATTTTACTATGAACTCACCTTCTAAATTTTCGGTGATTTTATTTAATCTTATCATTGGAGTTTCACCAATAAGTTCAAGTATATTCTGATGAATATTTAAATGTCGCTTCATTAAAATTTTAATCAATTAAAACGCACAAATGTACAAAAAAAAAATAAAACCGCTTACGCCTCAATATCAAGTATAAAGGCATATTCCGTAGCAGTTTCTTTTAAACTATCAAAGCGACCAGATGCGCCTCCATGCCCAACACTCATATTTGTATGTAACAATACTTTATTGGTGTTTTTATCTTGTTCTCTAATTTTTGCAACCCATTTTGCCGGCTCAAAATATTGCACTTGCGAATCGTGCAAACCTGTAGTAACTAGTATATGTGGCAATGATTTATTCGCTACATTATCATAGGGAGAATACGATTTTATATACTCATAATATGCTTTTTTATTTGGATTCCCCCATTCATCATATTCACCTGTTGTTAATGGTATCGTTTCATCTAGCATAGTGGTAACTACATCAACAAATGGTACCGCAGCAATTACCGCATTAAATAATTCTGGATTGGTATTTATAATTACACCCATTAATAAACCACCTGCAGAACCACCCATTGCATATAAATGTTTTGAAGAAGTGTGTTTTTGTGCGATTAAAAATTCTGCACAAGAAATAAAATCGGTAAATGTATTCTTCTTTTGCAATAATTTACCATTGTCGTACCAATCTCGACCTAAATATTCACTTCCTCTAATATGTGCAATTGCAAAAACAAAACCACGATCCAACAAACTTAAACGCGTTGTACTAAAACCAGCACCAATAGTATGACCGTACGAACCATAAGCATATAATAGCAGTGGTGTTTTTTCAGACAAAACGGTGTCTTTATGATGCACTAAAGAGATGGCTACTTTTTCTCCATCTTTAGCTATTGCCCAAACACGCTCACTTTTATAATTCTCTTTTTCGAATTTACCTCCTAATACTTCTTGTTCCTTTTTTATTTCTTTAGTATGGTTATTCATATTAAAATCGATCACAGAACTTGGAGTCGTCATAGAATTGTAAGAATATCTAATAATTTCCGTATCAAATTCCGGGTTAGCATATACTCCTGCTGAATAGGTTTCTTCAGAAAAAGGAAGGTAATAATCGGCAGCTCCATCCCAACGAATGATTCTAATTTTATTCAATCCGTTCGTTCGCTCTTCTAAAACTAAATGATTTTTAAAAATGGATACATCTTCTAGCAATACCTCTTTTCTATGCGAAATAACATCAACCCAATTTTCTTTTAAAGTTGATGTATCCTTCGTTTTCATCAATTTAAAATTAGTAGCAGCATCTTTATTTGTTAAAATATAAAAATGACCATTATAATGAGATACTCCGTATTCTAAATCTTGTTCTCTTGGTTGAAATATTGTGAATTCACCTAGAGGGTTATCAGCAGCTAAAAAACGACATTCAGTAGAAACTGTGCTATACGAACCAATAACAATGAATTTTTGTGATTTGGTTTTATAAACAAACGTTCCGAAAGTTTCATCCTTTTCATGAAACACTTCAATATCTTCAGCCGTATCTGTACCAAAAACATGTCTAAAAATCTTGTTGCTCCTTAAAGTTGTTTGGTCTTGCTTTGTATAAAAAATAGTTTTGTTATCATTTGCCCAAGATGCTGTACCAGTTGTATTTTCAATTTTGTCAGCATAAACCTCACCCGTTTCCAAATTCTTAAATTGTAAGGTAAATTGTCTTCTACTTACTTTATCTGTTCCAAAAACGGCAATTTTATTATTCGGACTTATAGAAATTCCTTTTAAATTGAAATAGTCAAATCCTTTAGCCATTTCATTAACGTCGAAAATTATTTTATCTATTGCGTCTAAGTTTTCTTTTTTTCTTGAATAAATTGGGTATTGATCGCCCTTTTTAAAACGGGTACAATAATAGTATCCATTCTTTTTATAAGGTACAGATTCATCCTCCTCTTTAATTCTAGATTTCATCTCTTGAAATAAATCTTCTTGTAATTTCTTGGTATGACTTGTCATTTTATCAAAGTAGTCATTCTCAGCATTCAGATAATCTATTACTTCAGAATCTTCGCGATCATTTAACCAATAATAATTATCAATTCTGGTATCGTTATGAATTGTTAATTCTTTTGGACGCTTTTGTGCTTTAGGAGGTTTTATATAAGTCATTTGTAAATAATAATAAT
>CAZUFO010000013.1:17914-31336 GCA_964619615.1 uncultured Lutibacter sp.
AATAATAATAATGGGATTGTAAAAATACTAATTGCTACTCAAAATTGTATGTTATTCTCCTTCAAAAAAATCATTTTGAAAACCTATTAAATATAATTTCTCTTGCGCTCTAGTTACCGCAGTATATAACCAACGTAAATACTCCTTATTTGGACCTTCGGGTAAGTAAGGTTGCTCAATAAATACTGTTTTCCATTGCCCTCCTTGAGATTTATGGCAGGTCATAGCGTAAGAGAACTTAACTTGTAAAGCATTAAAAAACTTATTCTTTTTTATAGAAAGCAATTTTTTATAGTTCGATTTTTCGTGTTCAAAATCTTTTGCCACTTCTTGATACAGTCTGTTGGAATCTTCATAAGATAGCGAAGGTGTTTCAGAAGCAAGTGTGTCTAAAAGCAGTACAGTATCAAATGGAAGTTGATTTTTATAGTCAATCATTCTTACCCTCACTTCTGCAAAACGGAAACCATATAATTCTTTTGTACTTCGTATTTCTAATATTTCACAAATATCACCATTGGCAATAAAACCAGCATCCGAAGAATCACTCAACCAAAAATAATTATTTTTAACCACCATAATAAAGTCGCCCGTAGAAATTTCATTTTCTTGTCCGCGTATTTCTCTTCTAATTTGCTGATTGTATTGATTCGCTCTTTTATTAGAACGCACTATAAAAGCGGTATCTTCAACGCCATCATTATCATACGCCATTGTAATAGCATCTTGAATATCATAGCCGTCAACCAATCTAATAATATCTGGAAACCCTAACTTAAATTGAAAATTGTAAAAGCCGTTACCCGAAATTAATTCACGGAGCGATGTAGCATTTAGTAGAATTCCAGAACCAGAATGCTGACGCATTACTTCGTCTAACTCTAATTCAATTACATCTTTATTATAATTTAAAGATAATTTATCAGCGTCTAAAGCAGGGCTGATATCTAATTTAATAGGTGGTAATTGTGCAGTATCGCCAATTAAAATTAATTTACAACCACTACCAGCATATACATACGACATCAAATCATCTAACAACGATCCGTTTTCGAACAATTTAGAATTACTAGTAGCATCAGAAATCATAGAAGCCTCATCAACAATAAAAAGTGTGTTTGTATGTTTATTGGTTTGCATTACAAAATTAACACCGCCATTTTTTGCTTTTTTTGGATGATAAATTTTCTTATGAATCGTAAATGCCTGTCTGCCAGCATAATTTGATATTACTTTAGCAGCTCTACCAGTTGGCGCTAACATCACAGATTTTTTTCCAGTATTCCATAAATTTTTTACAACTGTACTTATACTCGTTGTTTTTCCTGTTCCAGCATATCCTCTTAATAAAAATAATCCGCTTTTATTAGTATCAAAAATAAAATCTGCCAGCTGCAATAAGAGTATATTTTGTGCTTCTGTGGGCTCAAAAGGAAAGGAATCAATCAGTTGTTTATAAAATTCTGGTGCAGTTTTTATCATTCTAAATTTTAAAAGTATCAAAGATACGAATTGATTTATGGCAAAAAATTTTTAGCATTGAAAAAAAAATGTAAATTTGCGTACAATCGAATTAAATTTAAAAACTTTTATAAAATGTTTGTATTATTACTCTTTATTGTTGGAATAGTTGTTTGTTTCTTTATTGCAAAAGCAATTCTAAAATATGTTCCTCAAAAAATTCAGCCTTATATATCTATTGTTCTTTACGGAATTGCATTCTTTTTAGTTTATCTAACATATAATGCTGTAATGACTCCAATAAAATTCAATCAAGAAAAAGTGAAGCGTTTCACATCAACCATTAATCATTTAAAAATGATTAGAGATGCGCAGTCTGCTCATAAGACTGTTACAGGTAAATTTTGTGCTAAAGGCGACGCTTTAATAAGTTTTGTTGATACTGCACAACTTGCGGTTACAGAAGCTAGAAATGAAGTAAGAAAAGTTGACAAAGGTGGTGGAATTGAAGTAGATGTAGAATTTAGAGTTGTAGATACTACAGGATATACTGATGTTAGAGCACTTTTTGTTGGCAGAGATTATAAAGATATGATGAGCATTCCAGGTACTGATAAACAGTTTACAATGACTTTAGGTGAAGTTGATAGAACCAATGGAAATAAAGCCTCTGTATATGAAGTGAAAGCAGCGAAAGTAGATGTGCTTCATGGTATGGATGCGGATCTTATTCGTTTAGAAGAACAAGCATACGCAGACAATGAAGTAAAAGGTAAAAACTTAAGTATAGGCTCTTTAAATGAAGTTGGCGATAGCGGTAACTGGCCTCCTACTTATGACCAAGCGGATATTAATAAAAATAAATAAGTCATAGAACAAAACTTAGATAATACCCATTTATCCATTCTACTTCGGTCGAATGGATTTTCTTTTTGCATCCTTAATAAGGATTCAAATGAATATTCGGTTGTCGAAAATTTGACCTTTAATTCAGAAGATGTAACACCTCAAGAACAACTTGACTTTATTACAAAAGCATTTACTGAAAATAAAAAACTTACAAAGGAGTATCAATCTGTTAAAATTACGCATAGTAATAATCTATCTTCTTTTGTGCCGCAACCATTTTTTAAAGAAGAAGATCTTCAAAGTTATTTAAATTATAATTTAAAGGTTTTACAAAACGATTTTATTGCTTTTGACACTATTAAAAACGCCGAAATGGTCAATGTTTACATACCATTTGTACATCTTAATAATTTTCTGTTTGAAAACTTTGGTAATTTTGAATACAAACATTCTTCATCTGTTTTAGTTGATGTTCTTTTAAAACAATCTTCAAATTCTGATCCTTTAAGTTTTTATGTTAATGTTGAAAATGATTTTTTTCAAATTATTGTTATCAAACGGAAAAAATTGATATTATATAATGCTTTCAATTTTAAAACAGCGCAAGATTTTATTTATCATATGCTGTTTACCGCAGAGCAATTACATTTAAATCCAGATAAATTTCAACTAACATTATTAGGCGAAATTGAAAAAGAATCTGAATTATATGATATTGCATATAAATATGTTCGACATATTAATTTCTTTGAATCAGATACTAATTCGGGGCATGCAAATTTTGTTCTTTTAAATCAATATTAATGCGCATTATTTCGGGTAAACATAAAGGATTGCGATTAACGGCACCGAAAAAACTTCCGGTAAGACCAACAACCGACATGTCTAAAGAAGCGCTATTTAACATTCTCAATAATCTATATTATTTTGATGAAATAACTGTTATCGATTTATTTTCTGGAACTGGTAATATTAGTTACGAGTTCGCCTCCAGAGGCTCCAAAACGGTAACTGCTGTTGATGGTTATTATGGTTGCATAAAATTCATTAATGAAACATCCGATAAACTTGAGTATTCAATCAATACCATTAAAAGTGATGTTTACAAGTTTTTAGAAAAAACAACTATAAAAGGTGATGTTATTTTTGCTGATCCGCCTTATGACTTTGAAAAGGGCCAATTTATTAAAATTGTTGACTTAACATTCTCAAGAAACTTACTTAACGAAAGTGGAGTTCTAATAATTGAACATTCAAAGCACACCGATTTATCTGATCACGAATTCTTTAGTTATTCCAAAAAGTATGGTGGTAATATGTTTAGTTTTTTTGAACTAAACCAAGAAGATTAAAGCAACGAGTTAATAATTTCTTTTTCTGAAACCCCTTCAGCCTCTGCTTTATAATTTTTAACGATTCTATGATTTAAAATTGGAAATGCTACAACTTTAACATCTTCAATATCTGGCGAAAATTTTCCTTTAATGGCAGCATTAACTTTTGCGGCTAAAATTAAATTCTGAGAAGCTCTAGGTCCTGCGCCCCAATCAATATAATTATTTACAAGTTCTGTTGCGTTTTCAGAATTTGGTCTTGTTTTAGAAACCAATTTTACGGCATATTCTACTACATTATCAGCCACAGGTATTCTTCTAATTAATTGCTGATATTTTAATATCTCTTCCGAAGATAACAACGGATTTATTTTAACAGAAGTATCCGTTGTCGTTTTCTTTACAACTTCAACTTCTTCATCAAAAGAAGGGTAATCTAAATAAATAGAAAACATAAAACGATCTAATTGCGCTTCTGGCAAAGGATAAGTACCTTCTTGTTCAATAGGGTTTTGTGTTGCTAAAACAAAAAATGGTCGGTCTAAAATATGCTCATGTCCTGCAATAGTAACTGAACGTTCTTGCATTGCTTCTAACAAAGCAGCTTGTGTTTTGGGTGGTGTCCTATTTATTTCGTCTGCTAAAATAATGTTTGAAAAAATTGGTCCTTTTATAAATTTAAACTTTCTGTTTTCATCTAAAACTTCACTCCCTAAAATATCGGATGGCATTAAATCTGGTGTAAACTGAATGCGTTTAAAATCTAAACCTATGGCTTGCGCAATTGTATGAACTAATAATGTTTTTGCCAATCCAGGAACCCCAACTAATAGTGCATGTCCGCCAGCAAAAATTGCATAGAGCACGTGGTCAACTGTTTTATCTTGACCCACAATTACTTTTGCTATCTCAGCACGTAATTGCTTGTATATTATCCCTAATTCTTCAATTGCTTTTACATCCGACATAAACTTAATCTTTAATCCAATTTCTATCGAAATTACATCCTTTATGCTCGTTGTTTATTTTAATATAGGTATCTTTTATCTTGTCTTCTGCCCAATCTTCAATAGTTTCTTCTTGCTTTCTTTGCAATGCCAAAGATTGAATCTTTACATAATCATCAACAAAATCTGCAGTATGAGCATCTGTTTTTGATTTCAGCAACATAATTTTAAACATTTTCTCTCCTTCTCTGGTTTCATCATAAAAGGGATCCGTAATATCGCCTACTTTTTTTTCTGAAACACGAGAGTATAAAGTAGGATCCATTCTAGTTAATTCAAAAAACGAATCACCAGTCGCAGGATTTACAATAACGCCTTGGTTGGTTCTTGTTAAAGCTTCTTGTGAGTATTTTAATACTGCTTCTTCAAAAGTTAGTTTACCATCAATAATATTTTGTCTAACTTTTACCAATGTATCTTTTGCTTCTAGCAACTTCGCTTCATCTATTACTGGTTGCACTAATATATGACGTAAATCTATCTGTTGCCCTTTAATTTTTTCAACTTGAATAATATGATATCCAAAATCAGATTTAAAAGGATCAGAAACATCACCTTCTTCTAAACTAAATGCAACCTCTTTAAATTCTTTTACAAATTGACTTTGGCGGTTGATAGAATAAAACCCACCTGCGCCCTGTCCTTTACCAGCAACCGCAGGGTCATCAGAGTTTAAAATTGCCTTCATGTGCATACTTGAACCTGCTTCAATATCTTCCTTTATTTTATTCAACTTATCAATTACACGTTGTATTTCTTCCTCCGATGGTGTTGCGTATATTACAATTTGAGATAATTCTATTTCAGCACCAAATTCTGGTAAGTTATCACCTTCTGCCAAACTATTATAATAGGTTCTTACTTCATCTGGAGTCACATCAATTTCAGCAGTAAGACTTTCACGTTGTCCTTGAATCAATAATTGTTCTCTATTTATGATTGTCAATTCGTTTCTTAAATCTGCTTCATCATTAAAACCGTACAATTCAACCACTTTATCTATACTACCTAATTGCTGCGCAAAAGAACCAATAGTTCTATCAACTTGCTCTTCAACTCTATCTTCAGAAACTACCACACTATCAATTACTGCATGATGTGCCAATAATTTTTGAAGCATAATTTCTTCTAACATTTCACAATTAGAAATCACAATCTTGCCTTCACTTCGCTGTTCAATTTCTATTCTAAACTTTTCTATATCAGAATCTAACACTATATTTTCTCCAACAACAACAGCTACACCATCTACTTTCACTCTCTCTTGCGAGAAACTTGTAATTGCTAGTAAACTGAATGCTAATAATAGTCCCTTTTTAATCATTTTAATATTCTTCAAAATATTGGTTTTTAATCGCATCATTTAATAAATCAACTTCAATTTTTCTTAATAATTCTAACTTTCTCTTTTGCAATATAATCTGTTTAATTGTTTGAGAAACATAACTCACAGGGGCAATTTCATTACGTTTTAATACGTTTTTTATTGTGACCAAATATAAACCTAATGAGTCTTCTTTTTGAATAAAATTTGATTTTTTTAAAATCTTACTTTTATCCATTTCTTTTAATACAACTATCTTTTGAATTAAGTCACTATACTTTACCCAAATTGAGTCATTTAAATTAAATGCTTTGAACTCTAATGTTCTTAATTGCAACTCGTTAAAATCATCTTCTTTAGTTGATTTGAATAGTTTTATCAACTCCTTTTTATCACTTCTTCCGCTATCGGTATGTATAAATTTTAATTGAACGAGCTCTTCATTCAGTCTAAAATTTTCATGATTTATGGTATAATATTTTTGGATTTGATTTTTTGTAACAACAGTATCTAATTTATCAAGCACTAACGCTTCTTTATAAGCATTAATATATAAGGTTGAATGATAATCACTCACTAACTTATCAAACACCTCAGATTTATCTTCTAAATTAATTTCTGCTTGGTGTAATAATAATTGTTGCTTTGCCCAAGATTCAATAAATCCTTTTACAAAAATAGCACTATCTATTTCAGAAATATTTTCTGATAAAATATCATTGATTTCATATTCATATAACACACGATCATACACTTTAGCAATAGGTCTCCCTTTGTTTATCTCATCGTTTTTAAGTGAAGGTAAAAAATTACACGATACGGTAGAAAGTAGCAATATGTATAAAATAGCGTTTTTCATTTACTCTTTACCAATTAATCTATTTACTGCTTTATTATTTATTTTAACCTCATAAGAACTATGTAATTCTTCAATCCATTGTTTTTCTAAATATTCTTGATAATCGTTTATTACTGTTCCTTTAATTTTTTCTAATGGTTGAATTTCTTCTTTTAGCATATAAGAACTCTTGTTATTATCATAATAAGTTTGAATTCCGATAGAATCTTTAGATTGATTCCAAATACGTTTTTGCATAGATTCAAATAGCAACAATCCTTCTTTGTATTCTAAATAGATACTTGCATACTCTGGGTTTGTTTCTTCTAAATGTTCTTTATAATATTCTAATATTTGAAATTCTTTAAACTTTTCGAATTGTTTATTTGTATAATCGTTATTCTTCAAATAATCGCTAAAATCTTTTTGAGAAACAGATTTGTCATTAACTGTCATTAATTCCGTATCAAGGTTTTCTAAATCCTTCCAACTTTGGTTTTTAAACGGATTTATTGCAGCATCATTAACCTCAATTGTATAATTATCTTTAATCTTATAAACTATTGAATTACTTACTATACTTGCTCTATCACCACGTTTTACCTTATTTTGTAACTCTTTCTTTTGTTCTTCAAAACTTTCTACAGGATATCTCTTAATTAGTTTAATAATATGCCACCCATATTTGGTTTTGAATGGTTTTGATACATCTCCTTCATTTTCTAAAGAGAAAGATACCTCTTCAAATTCTTTTACCATTTTTCCAGGGCCAAATTTCCCTAAACTACCACCTTTAACTGCGGTATGTTTATCTTCAGAAGAGGTTTTGGCTACATCAGCAAATTTTTTACCAGCTTTAGCAATTAGATTATATAAGCTATCAATTTTATTTTTGCTAGCAATGCTATCACCTTTAATCATAATATGAGCCGCTTCAACCTTACCGCGTGCGTCCCTAATATCATTTACTTTAATTATATGATAACCAAAACGAGTTTTAAAAGGTTCTGAAACTTCTCCTATTTTAGTAGCGTAAGCTGCGTTTTCGAAAGGATAAACCATACTAAAAGCAGTAAAATACCCTAAATCGCCTCCATTTATTGCTGCAGACCTATCATCTGAATATTCCTTAGCGATAACTTCAAAAGCTACACCCTCAATAATTTTTTTTCTGGCTTCATTAATTTTAGTATATGCTTGCAATGTATCTACTGAATTTCGCTTCACATTTATTAAAATATGACTCGCTTTTATTTCTGTTAAACTACGATTATAAGCTTCTTTTACCAATTTATCTATAAATTCATCATCCCTTAAATAAGGCTGCATCAATTGTTTTTTATAGGTGTTTAATTCCTTTACATACGCTGGTAGCGTATCATAACCCAATTCTCTTGCCTCCATAACTTTCAACTTATAATTTACGTATAAATCGAGATAATTTTTTATTTCCTTCTGATTTTTATCGGCAACAATGTCTAAATTCTTATTGTAAACTCTTAAAAATTCTGAAGTTTTAACGTCATTATTATCAATGCTAAATAACACTTCATCGTTTTGTGAAAAAAGCAAACTATTTATAAAAAAGAAAAATAGGGCTGTAATATTTTTTATGGTCATAATTGTGTATTTAAAAAAACAAAAATAAGGATTTCGTTTTTAAAATTTCGTATTAAAAACGTCGTAATTTATCTTTTATTATAAAGACTGTATGTTAAAAAAATTATAAAGAAATGATGCCTTCTATTTTACCTGCCATTTTATATTTTTCAATAATTAAATCAGCACTTGGCATTTCAATCAGAACAGAAAAACTTAAGAATTTTTTTGTGCTCGAAAGTTTTGTATTAATAACCGCTCCACCAAAATTAAATATTTTTTGGAGTTGCTTCGTTTTTTCTAAATCATTCGGAATAATAAATTTGTATAAATACTTTGATGGAAACTCAGAGGTTTCTTCTAATGTAGTCTTTAATTTTTTGTAAAAAGTATCTCGATCATCACTCATCTTATTATGCTTTTGAAGATTTACATTGCAAAATTACAGTTATATTTGATGATAGAGAATAAATTGGTAAAACAATTTTGAATGCCTAATTTTGTACGATGCAACAAAAAATTGTAATTACTGGTGGACCAGGTACTGGAAAATCAACTGTTATCGCAGAATTAGAACAACGTGGATTTCAATGTATGCACGAAATTTCTCGTCAAGTTACACTCGATGCTAGAGAAAACGGCGTTGATCAACTTTTTTTAAGCGATCCTTTATTGTTTAGTAAATTGTTACTCGAAGGAAGAGTGCAACAATATACAAATGCCAGTAAATTAAGTCAAGAAATTGTTTTTTTCGATCGTGGAATTCCTGATGTTCATTCGTATATGAATTTTACAAACACCAAATATCCAATTGTTTATATTGAAAATAGCGAAAAACACAAATATTCAACTGTATTTCTTATGCCGCCTTGGAAAGAAATTTATGCTTCAGATAATGAACGTTATGAATCGTATGACGAATCACTTACAATTTATACTTTTATCAAAGAAAGCTATCTTCAGTTAGGGTATGATATTATTGAAATTCCTTTTGGAAGTGTTCAATTTCGAACTAATTTTATTCTTGAATCACTTTTGATTAAATGAATGTGATGTATGAAATACTCAAAAAATATTGGGGGTTTTCATCATTTAGATATCCGCAAGAAGAAATTATTACGAGTGTACTCGCAAAAGTAGATACCGTTGCATTATTACCAACCAGTGGTGGAAAATCTATTTGCTTTCAAATACCAACATTAGTAAAAGAAGGTGTTTGCATTGTAGTTACACCGCTCATTTCCTTGATGAACGATCAAGTTAAAAACTTGAAAGACAAAAATATTAAAGCAATTGCTTTAACGTCTAAACTATCTCAAAATGAATTAATTACTGCATTTGATAATTTGCAATTCGGGAATTATAAGTTCTTATATTTATCCCCTGAAAAATTACAATCACCTCTTGTACTTGAAAAAATAAGTCAACTCAATATCCAATTAATTGCTATTGATGAAGCGCATTGCATTTCAGAATGGGGACACGATTTTCGTCCCTCCTATTTATTAATAAAAGTTCTGCGTGATCTTTTTCCAAAAACACCAATAATTGCATTAACAGCTTCAGCAACAAAAAAAGTACTCGATGATATTATAGAAAATCTAAATCTTGAGAAGCCCGTTATTTTCAAAAAATCATTTTACAGAAAAAATTTAGTCTATCAAATAGTAGATACTGATGATAAACTTTTTAAGGTTGAACAAATCTTAAAAAAAACAAAAGGTGTAAAAATTATTTATGCTAATACTCGACGAAAAACGGTAGAACTATCCTATCAACTAAATACATTAGGTTATCAAACAGCATTTTACCATGGCGGAATGTCCTTTGATGACAAACAGCTTGTTTATGAAAATTGGTTATCGGAAAAGACACCAATTATAATTGCTACAAATGCTTTTGGAATGGGAATTGACAAAGCAAATGTTAGAGTTGTAATCCATTACGATTTGCCCAATAGTATTGAAAATTACATGCAAGAATCTGGTAGAGCAGGACGCGATGGTAAAAAAGCATATTCCGTAGTTTTAAAAAATAAGGCGGATATAAATAGTATGTTGCAACAATTTAACAAAACAATTGCTTCTGCAGATTATATAAAAAAGGTTTACTTTCAATTAAATCAGTATTATAAAATTTCCTACGGCGAGTTGCTAGAAAAAATACATGATTTTAATTTGACAGAATTTTGCACCTTATATAATTTTCCTATTCTTAAAACATACAATGCCATAAAAACGCTACATTCTAATAGTGTTCTTTTATTTGATGAAAAGTTTGATAGGAAATCTACCGTTAAATTCACTGCTTCAAATCAACATGTATTTACTTATTGTAATAGAAATCCATCACAAGAAAAACTAATAAAATTATTACTGCGCACGCATGGTGGCATTTTTGATGCTCCAAAAATTATCAATCTAAATTATTTAATAAATATCCTTACTATTTCTAAAACTACGCTGATTAGTAACTTAACAAAGTTACATCAAGATGAAATTTTACACTTTTACAATGCTAATTCAAATGCACAAATTCTATTTTTAGTTCCAAGAGAAGATGATCGAACTATAAATGTATCGGCTAAAATTATTGAACAGCGTAATACCTTGAAAAAAGAAAAAATGCTGACACTTGTCAACTTCATTGAAAACAATAGCATTTGTAGAAACATTCAATTGTTATCTTATTTTGATGAACAAGAAATTGAAGAATGTGGTATCTGTGATGTTTGTTTATCAAAAAAGAATGATTCAGAAGTCAGTAAAAATGTTTTAAAATCAATCTTAAAACTTATCAAAGCAAACGGAAACCTTTCATCAAAGGAAATTGTAATGCTCTTGAGTTTTTCTGAAAAGGAAATTTTAGATTGTTTACAAATCCTATTAGAAAAAAACAGAATAAATGTAACTTCGCAAAATAAATTTAGATTAACAGACGGATGAGAGATTTACGAATTGTATTTATGGGAACTCCAGATTTCGCAGTAACTATTTTAAATGGGTTGTTAGATAATGGTCAAAATATTGTTGGTGTAATTACTGCTCCTGACAGACCATCAGGCCGTGGACGGAAAATAAATCAATCGGCTGTTAAAAAGTTTGCCAGTGAAAACGATTTAACAATTTTACAGCCTACAAACTTAAAAGACACCTCTTTTCTAAATGAATTAAAATCTTTAAACGCCAACCTACAAATTGTTGTTGCTTTTAGAATGTTACCCACAGTTGTTTGGAAAATGCCAACGTATGGCACTTTTAATTTACACGCTTCGCTCCTGCCAAACTACAGAGGTGCCGCCCCAATTAATTGGGCAATAATTAATGGTGAAGAAAAAACAGGCGTCACCACTTTTTTTATTGATGATAAAATAGATACTGGTGAAATCATATTACAATCTGAAGTTGAAATCAATAAAACGGAGACGGTCGGAGAATTACATGATACGTTAATGCATCTTGGTTCCGAATTGGTAAACAAAACGGTTCAGTTAATTTCTAAGGGAAAAATTAATACAATTAAGCAATCTATAGAAGAAACTAAATTTGCTCCTAAAATACATACAGAAACATGTATGATTAATTGGGATGCTAATTTGGTTACTATATATAATAAGGTGCGAGGATTAAATCCATATCCTGCAGCTTGGACTACTTTAATAAATGGTGAAGAAGAAATTCAATTAAAAATTTATAATGTTCGCATGGAACTTGCCGAACATCATAATTTGGCTGGAACCATCATTTCATCAAAAAAAGAGTTAAAGATTGCTACTAAAGATGGTTACCTTATAATAGACTCTTTAAAACTTGCGGGAAAGCGTAAAATGGATATTCAAAGTTTGCTAAATGGCTACACTTTTCAAACTAATGCAAGAGTGGTCTGAACCCCTTATTTTCAAAGGGAATTAGAAAAATGACTGATTTTCGCTTCTGTTATTAACAATTTTAACACATTTATTAACAAAACAGCGCTTTTTTAGGTCAAAAACTTGCACGAGCCCTTATTCCGTATATATTTGTTAGGCTTAAAAGAAGCAAATTATGTTTAACCAAAAAAAATTAAATTTAAAATTATGAACAAATCAGATTTAATCGATGCAATGGCGGCTGACGCTGGAATTTCTAAAGCGGCTGCGAAATCAGCATTAGATTCTTTAACTTCAAATGTAACTAAAGCACTTAAAGGTGGCGGAAAAGTTTCATTAGTTGGATGGGGAACTTGGTCAGTTTCTGCAAGAGCTGCAAGAACAGGAAGAAACCCTCAAACAGGAGCTGCTATTCAAATTGCTGCAAAAAACGTAGTAAAATTCAAAGCAGGAGCTGGTTTAAGCAGTGCTGTAAACTAAGAATACAAGTCTTTGACTTAATTAGAAACTCTCTTTTAACGAAGAGAGTTTTTTTATTAAAAAAAAAACCCTACATTTATCTGATAATAAAAGTTAAATGACTGATTTAAAACCTACAAAAGGGAGATTACTAGTTGCTGAGCCTTCAATCTTAAACGATCGCTCATTCAATAGGTCAGTTGTTTTATTAACTGAACACAACAAAACCGGTTCTGTTGGCTTTATTATGAACAAACCAATGAAATATAAAATGTCGGATTTGGTTCCAGAAATAGATTGCAGTTTTACAGTTTATAATGGCGGTCCGGTTTCACAAGAAAATTTATATTTTATACATAGCATTCCGCACTTAATACCAGATAGCGTAAAAATTGCTCAAGATATTTATTGGGGAGGCAATTTTGATTCCGTATCAGACTTATTAATTAATAAAGAAATTACAAGTAAAGATATCCGATTTTTCTTAGGATATTCTGGTTGGGAAGCAAATCAATTAGCAGAAGAGTTAATTGAAGATTCTTGGAAAGTAATGGAGAATAGTTATTCTAATATTCTTTCGACTAGTTCTTCTATTTGGAAAAATAAATTAATAGAATTGGGTGGTGAATATCAAATTTGGGCAAATGCGCCAAAAAACCCTTCGCTTAATTAAGCATATTCCT
>CAZUFO010000014.1:0-30554 GCA_964619615.1 uncultured Lutibacter sp.
ATCTTTTTACAGTTCCTCCAACGGTTTTTGATCCGCCACCAAAAGTAGATTCTGGAGTTATTAGACTCACTAGAAAAGAAAACTACACATTACCTGTTGATGAAAAATTATTTTATCGCGTTGTAAAAACTGCTTTTAACCAACGGAGAAAAATGCTACGAGGAAGTTTAAAATCATTAAATTTATCGGATAACTTAAGAGAAGACCCTATATTTGTGATGCGTCCAGAACAATTATCAGTAAATCAATTTATTGAATTGACTGCAAAAATAGAGCAAGATGGCATTAGAGATTAACAAAGAACTTTTTGAGCAAATAGAGTTATTGGTTAAAAACCAATCGGATGCTGCTATCTTAAAATTACTAAGTGAAGAGCATCACGCAGATATTGCCGAAGTTTTAGATGAATTAAATCTCGATGACGCAACATACATCATCAAATTATTAGACAGTGAAATGACGTCTGAAATTTTGATGGATTTAGATGAAGATACACGTGAAAAAATCCTTAAAAACTTATCTGCAAAAGAAATTGCAGAAGAAATTGACGAGTTAGACACCGATGATGCGGCAGATATCATTGCAGAACTTCCTGAAGAACGACAAGAAAGGGTAATATCAGAATTAGAAGATGATGAGCACAAGGCAGATATCCAAGAATTATTAACCTACGATGAAGATTCTGCAGGTGGATTGATGGCGAAAGAATTGGTAAAAGTTAATGAAAATTGGTCTGTTCCGAGATGTGTAAAAGAAATGAGATTACAAGCAGAAGAGGTTACTAGAGTCCATTCGATTTATGTGGTTGATGATGCTAATAAATTAATAGGCAGGCTCTCACTAAAAGACTTATTAATTGCTCCTGCCAAAGGAAATATTTCAAAAATTGTAAGACGAAAAGTAGACTCCGTAAATGTTAATGAAGATGGAGAAGAAGTTGCCAAAATAATGCAAAAATACGACCTTGAAGCCATTCCCGTAGTAGATGATAATATGGTTTTATTAGGAAGAATTACTATTGATGATATTGTTGATGTAATAAAAGAAGAAGCGGAAAAAGATTACCAATTAGCAGCCGGTATTTCGCAAGATGTTGAAGCAGATGATAGTATTTGGGAGTTAACAAAAGCACGATTACCTTGGTTGGTTTTAGGTCTTTTTGGTGGTTTAGGATCTGTTTTTATTATGGAAGGTTACGAAGGGATTATTTCGAACCCTAGATATGCAAAACTGTTCTTTTTTACACCACTTATTGCCGCAATGGCTGGTAATGTAGGCGTACAATCTAGCGCAATTATTGTTCAAGGTTTGGCAAATGATATTGTAAAAGGAAGTCTTTTTAGTAGATTGTTAAAGGAAATAGGATTGAGTTTAATTAACGGCTTGGTTTTGGGCTTAATTATCTTAGCAGTTTCTCCAATTATGAATGTAGATTTCCTCTTTAGTCTAACTATTGCAATTTCAATGTTATGTGTAATTATTGTTGCCGCTTTAGTGGGAACGTTTGTGCCAATAATTCTTGATAAAAAAGGAATTGACCCTGCAATTGCAACAGGTCCTTTTATTACAACTAGTAATGATATTTTTGGAATTTTCTTATTCTTTTATATCGCTAAATTAATGTTAGGGTTTTAAAATTTCATTTTCTTAAACAAATCCCACAATACAACACCGCAACTCACCGAAATATTTAACGAATGTTTTGTGCCAAACTGCGGAATTTCAATGCAAAAATCTGATTTAGAAACCACTTCTTGTTGAACGCCTTTTACTTCGTTTCCAAAAATAATTGCATACTTTTGATTTAATTCGACCTTAAAATCTTGTAGCATTATAGCATTATCAGCTTGCTCAATACTTGCAATTTTAATGTTTAATTTTTTCAATCTTTCAATCAAAGTAATCGTATCTTCTACATATTCCCAATCAACTGATTCTGTTGCTCCTAAAGCTGTTTTATGAATTTCTTTATGTGGTGGCTGTGCTGTGATTCCACATAAATAAATTTTTTCGACCACAAAAGCATCACTCGTTCTAAAAACGGAGCCAATATTATTCAAACTTCTAATATTATCAAGAATTACAATTAATGGAATTTTTGAAGTCTTTTTAAATCCTTCAACATCAATTCTATTGAGTTCACTGTTTTTTAATTTACGCATTTACCACTTTTGTCATTCCTGCGAAGGCAAGAATCTAGTTAGACAATTATGAAGATTCCTGCCTTCGCAGGTAGGACATCAAAAATAAAATTCATAACAAAATTATAGAAAAACTTTCATTTAAATTCTAAATACAAATTAATTATTCAAATTCTAAAATCACTCTTCAAAAAAACTAAAAATTACTGTAAATTAGCAGTTCATTCCTAAACTAATTTAAACTTGGCGAAAACAAAAAAAGTCACTCCATTGATGAAGCAATACAATGCAATCAAGGCTAAATATCCTGATGCGATGTTGCTCTTTAGAGTAGGTGATTTTTACGAAACTTTTGGTGAAGATGCTGTAAAAGCAGCGAAGATTTTAGGGATTGTTTTAACCAAAAGAGGTGCCGGAAGTGAAACAGAAACGGCATTGGCAGGTTTTCCACACCATTCCATAAACACCTATTTGCCAAAGTTGGTAAAAGCAGGTTGTAGGGTTGCTATTTGCGATCAATTGGAAGACCCGAAAATGACTAAAACCATCGTAAAACGTGGAGTTACCGAATTGATTACTCCAGGGGTTTCGATGAATGATGAGGTTTTAAATGCTAAAACAAATAACTTCTTAGCGGCCATTCATTTTGGCAAAAAACTCTTAGGAATTTCTTTTTTAGATGTTTCAACAGGGGAGTTTTTAACCGCACAAGGAGATGAAGAATACATTGATAAACTGCTACAAAATTTTAACCCGAGTGAAGTTTTAATCCAAAAACAGCATAAGGTTAAATGCCTAGAGGTTTTTGGTGAACGCTTCAATAATTTTTATTTGGATGATTGGGTTTTTCAAAAAGATTATGCTTTAGAGAACTTAACAAATCACTTTAAAATCAACACACTAAAAGGTTTTGGAATTGAAGAGCTTTCTGAAGGGATTATTGCTTCGGGAGCAGTGTTGTACTACCTTTCTGAAACGCAACACAATAAATTAGATCACATTACTTCTATCAACAGAATAGCAGAAGAAAATTATGTGTGGATGGATCGATTTACCATTCGAAATTTAGAACTCTATTTTGCTAATTCACCTGAAGCTGTTACCCTTTTAGACGTTATTGACCAAACAATTTCACCAATGGGCGGGCGACTTTTAAAGCGTTGGTTGGCACTGCCGCTAAAAAACATTAAGCAAATTCAAAACCGACATGAAATTGTAAAATATCTGTTGAATTTTCCCAATTTCTTTGAAATAACAACCTATCAAATAAAACAGATAAGTGATATTGAACGGTTAATTTCTAAAGTTGCCACTGGTAAAATAAATCCGAAAGAAGTAGTGTTGTTAAAAGAATCTTTGCAAGCGATTCTTCCTATTAAAACCGCCGCTGAAAAAAGCAATAATAGTACTTTGAAAAAGATTGGAAACGATTTAAATGATTGTGCTGATTTAATCAATAAAATTACTCAAACACTTTTTGAAAATGCGCCAGTAAATATCAATAAAGGGAATGCAATTGCAAGTGGAGTTTCAGAAGAGTTAGATGAATTGCGGGCTATCTCAACATCAGGGAAACAATACCTCAATGAAATGCTTCAAAGAGAAATTGAACGCACGGGAATATCATCTTTAAAAATCGCATTCAACAATGTGTTTGGGTATTATATTGAAGTCCGGAATACACATAAAGACAAAGTTCCTGAAGAATGGACTCGTAAGCAAACACTTGTAAACGCCGAACGATACATTACAGAAGAACTCAAAGAATACGAAACCAAAATTTTAAGTGCTGAAGATAAAATTGGGCAGATTGAACAACAACTCTTTGCCGATTTAATGAATTATTTATTAAAATTTATAAAACCTGTTCAAAAAAACGCTCAGTTAATTGCGCAATTAGATTGTTTATGTTCGTTTGCGCAAACAGCAAATGATAATAATTATATATGTCCGATACTTGATGAAAGTACAGATTTAGACATCAAAAATGGACGTCATCCAGTTATTGAAAAACAGTTGCCAATTGGTGAAGAATACATTGCAAATGATGTTGTTTTGAATAGAACACAACAGCAAATTATTATGATTACTGGGCCGAACATGAGTGGTAAATCTGCTATTCTACGTCAGACTGCACTCATTGTTATTTTGGCACAAATTGGTAGTTATGTTCCTGCTCAAAATGCAAAAATTGGAGTAGTTGACAAAATATTTACACGTGTTGGCGCGAGTGATAATATCTCAATGGGCGAGTCAACATTTATGGTAGAGATGAATGAAACCTCCAGCATTTTGAATAATCTTTCTGATCGAAGTTTGATTTTATTAGACGAAATTGGTCGTGGAACAAGTACGTATGACGGTATTTCAATTGCTTGGGCCATTGCCGAATATTTACACGAACATCCTACAAAAGCAAAAACATTATTTGCTACGCATTATCATGAATTAAATGATATGAGTGAAACTTTTGAGCGTGTCAAAAATTTTAATGTATCCGTTAAAGAATTGAAAGACAATGTTATCTTTTTAAGAAAACTAGTTGCTGGAGGAAGTGAGCATAGTTTCGGAATTCATGTTGCAAAATTGGCAGGAATGCCTGCTCCGGTAATTCATAGAGCAAATAAAATGTTGAAAAAACTAGAGGAAAGCCATTCTTCTGAAGAAATAAAAGAGAAACTAAAACAAGCACAGGAAGACGATGTTCAACTGAGTTTTTTCAAATTAAACGACCCGCTTTTAGAAGGAATTAAAGAGGAAATTTTAGCAACAAATATTGATACGCTAACGCCTATTGAAGCCTTAATGAAACTGAATGAAATCAAGCGCATGTTGACAAAAAAATAATTTTTGAATGTCATTCTGAGTTGTCACACTGAATTTGTCGAAGTGCTGTCGAAGAATCTCAATAAAACATACTTCATTTCAACTTGTATGGTTTAAAATTTAATCCATTTTTTATATATATTTGCACATTAATATTATTCATATGCCTTTATTATTCATCAGCGGTCCAGAAATATTTGTCATCATACTTATTGTAGTGATGCTTTTTGGTGCTGATAAAATCCCTGAAATTGCTCGTGGATTAGGTAAAACAATGCGTCAAGTAAAAGATGCAACCAACGATATTAAGCGTGAAATAAAAGACAGTGCCGAAAAACAAGGCATCGATACTAGTTTTACAAAAGATATTAAAGAAGGCATCAATAAGGTAAAAGACGATATTGATGATATGACTGGGCCGATAAAAAGGCTGTAACTTTCACAAAACAAAAGTCATTTATTAAACTACTAACTCCTTCCAATATTCGCTATAAAAATTTGTGGTTTTTAAGCATGTTACACCACAATCAGATTGATCTTGTTGCTGCTGATGTAGTTTTGATAGTTAATCTTCATAAATAGCTAACTCCAATTGTATGGCTAAATATATTTCTTTTTTAAATTGAAACGTTTTTGGATTCATATATTCCCATTTTCCAGAAAATTTTGTTTTGTAATAAGATTTAATAAAACTAAAGTGCTTTGTACCTTTGTCTGTATATTTAATTCCAGGTAAAGGTTTTTTTTGATTAATAACAATCCCATTTTCATCTATTTCTCCAATCATTTCTATACTAATAAAAATTCCATTTTCGTCAAATTCTACATCCTCTTTTTCAATATCAATTACAAGAGTTTTATTAGAGTCTTGATTACAATTAACAATTATAGGTTTTGAAATTAGAGGCATGTCAGGCAAATTCCCTTCACAAGAGTAAATATTGATTTTTAATACGCTTTCAAAATCACGTTTTTTAGAAAAATTCGATTTACTTATAGGGATTAATATTTTTTTTATGATACTTTTTTCAAATTCTTTTATTGGTTTTATTATTAGTCCGAATTGCAGATGTGCTCCGGCATGAAAACTCATGTTTTTCTTTTTCAACCCTATTATTACAGATTTTGGAGGTTTTTGATGTATTGAAACTTCACTAAGAAATTTAACCTCTGGAGTTAGAAAAATAGTGTCTTTTAATAGACTTACTTTATTAAAAATAGATTTATATCCTAAGCAGGATATTTGCACACTATCTTTGGCGTGGTCTTTTAATATAAAAACACCACTGTCATTACTGTAAAAACCCTTTTCTGTTCCGATAATCTTAATATTAGCATAAGGGATTGTTTTTTTAGTAATAGAATCAATAATCACATGGTTTTGAGAGAAGCAAAAACTTGAAAAAAATAAAAATATTAAATAGTTTGATTTCATAATTTTTAATATAGTCTGATGATCTTGTTGCTGTTGATGTAGTTTTTGATAGTTAATCTTCAAAAGAACATTTTTTTCTCAATACACATCAAGAGTAACACCTATTGCCATATTATAATTTGAAATGGATTCAAAATTTTTATTATCTATCAACATCCATTCCTTCGTTTTAAATAGGCTTTTAACAAATGAAACGGAATATATATATTTCTTGTTCTTTTTAGTAAACATAAATGAGGGCAAACTCTTTTTTGAATTTTTATCTAATGATATCATCTCTACACCGATAAAAACACCTTCTTTTGGATATTCAATATGTTCTTCTGAGATATTTATCTTAATAAGATTACCCGTCTTTTGATTACACTCAATTGTAATTAGCGACTCTAACAATCTTTTATTTGGCATATTATTTTTATTTGAATAAATATGAACTCTAAAGGTGCTTTCAAACTCTGGAGAGACCTTTTTCCATTTTCCAGGTTTTTGTTCTTCAAAAATTTCAGTATTTATTGGAATAGCTATTTCTTTAATATAACTATTCTCAATTTCTTTATTATATTTAATTAAAGTCGTTAATTCCGTTTTTGATAAAATGTGCCAAGATAAATTTTCACCCTTTACATTATAGCCAATTTTTTTTTCTTTCGGTTTTTTATTATGGAGCACAACTTCTTTTAAAATTAGTGGTTTAGATTTTAAAAAAATGGTGTCTTTAATATCTTCAACATTAATTTTCTTAGTAAAGAAACCAATATGTGTAATAATTATACTATCGGATTTAACCTCATTTAATTGAAATTCTCCTGTTTTATTAGTGTAAAACCCAAACTCATTTCCTAAAAATTGAATTGCTGTATAAGATAAGTTTTCTTTGGATTCACTATCTACAACTATACAGGTTTTATTTTGAGAAAACCCTAAAAGCAAATTTGTAAATAAAAGTAATAATGCAATATTATATTTCATAACTATTTATAGTGTTTAATTAAGAGGATATCCAAAAATTTAGATATCCTCTTAAACTTGTATTCTAACAAGGATTAATAGAGGGTGATCTATCTACCACAATCCAAAAAAATCGAGTTTTACATCTGGTTAAACATTTTCCTGCACCTATGGCTACAGGGGCGTCACATGTTGTTCCAAACATTTTACCTCCTTCAAGGTTTTCTAATTTTTCTAAAGATAATTCTTTCATAATTTTAAAATGTTAAATTAATAATAAAGCCTCTCATTTTTGGGTGAAGGTTAAATAAGTAAACCTTTTCTATCTAGGCCTAATTTGATAGCTAGCTAAAATTCATTTCCATAATAGTTGCAAATACACACCATAAAAGAACTCCAATACCGTATGTTTTTGTGGTAAAGAGTAATGACTTTATATAGTTTTTTTGTATTAATTTTTGTATTCCATAAGTGAGTATTAAAACAAAAAATAAATGAGTGATGTTAAACGTTTTTAATGGTAAAATAAAATTAAGGGGCTACTTTTTTCAATAATGCTCATGTTGAAAATTATCTTTTTCTAACTTTAAAGCATTTTCTAAAGCCATTTCATTTGTGTTTTGAAAAGCCTCTTTCATAAAATATTCTATCAAGAATAGAAAAAGGGTTTTCACAAGAAGACTTAGCAAATGACTGCGATATTCCTATTAGTCAAATAGGTAGAATAGAAAGAGCCGAAATAAATACCACGTTGCTTACCGTTTTAAAAATAACAAAAGCACTCAATATTTCTTTTACAGATTTTTTTAGTGAGGGTTTTGACGAATATTGAGTGTTAAGTTTTTAGTTCTGAACTCTTTCAGCACAAAAACCACTTTAAACAACCCTAGAAATAGTCAATTCATCTCTAATTGGTAGTAAAACCGTTTCAATTCTTTCATCATTTTTTAAGAGTTTGTTGTATTCGATAAGTGCAGGAGTATCTATACCTTCAAACTTCACATGAACTACCATTACAAAAAATTACATATACTTTACTTTCTACATAAACAGCCAATCTACACGATTATATTATTAACAATATAAAAATCAGCATTATTTAAATACACAACGGACTTTTATTTAAATTAATTATTTGTTTTTAAGTGCTTTAGAAATCTTATTTTAATTTATTCTAAATAAGCTTTGCGAAGTTGTATTTATGAAATACATTTGCAGAATAATTAATTTATTAAACTTAAAAAAATGAAAAAAATAATATTTGGAGCAATTGTTTTAACAGCTTTGGTTTTTACATCCTGTGATGATGATAATCCAATAGAGCCATCAGTAGTTGCACCAGCAACGTATGCATTTGAAAGAAACGGAAATAATAATGTAAGTTTTGGCGGGCAGACAACGCGTATTGCTATGGCAGAAGAACTTACAAGTTCTTTGAAAGACAACTCAAAAACAGAAGCTGAATTAGATAATATGTTTGCTCATACTGCGGGAAGTAATGATTTTAGTAATTCAGATTTAAATGCTTCAGGTAAAAACATTAGAAGTAAAACAGCAGCATCTAAAGATTATTTCTCTGGAAACGCAACTGATGCAGCATCTATTAAGGCTCAGTTTGATGGGTGGATTTCTTCTCAAACATCAGAAGTTTTCCCTAATTGGGGAGTAATAGCTACTGCAGGTAATGCGGGTGGGTTACAAGAAGCAGGAGGAGGTTCTACTCGTTATGTTAGTGGTAAAGGTTTAGAATATAACCAAGCATTTGCCAAATCTTTGACAGGCGCTTTAATGACCGATCAAATTCTTAATAACTATTTAAGCACTGCAGTTTTAGATGATGCAACAAATAGAGCAGATAACGATAATGAAGTTCTTGTAGCTGGTAAAGATTATACTTTGATGGAGCATAAATGGGATGAGGCTTACGGATACTTATATGGTGCAGAAGCAAATCCAGCAGTTCCAGTATTAGGAGCCGATAGTTTTTTAAATAAATATTTAGGGAAAGTTGATAGTGATGAAGATTTTGCAGGAATTGCAGATGATATTTACAATGCATTTAAATTAGGTAGAGCGGCTATTGTAGCAAAAAACTATGCAGTACGTGATGATCAAGCTGAAATTATTAGAACCAAAATTTCTAAAGTAATTGCAGTAAGAGCAGTTCATTATTTACAAGCGGGTAAAGACGCTTTAGCAGCTGATAAGGCTTCCGCTTTTCATGATTTATCTGAAGGATATGGGTTTTTATTCAGTTTGCAATTTACTCGTGTAGCTGGAACGAACTCTCCTCATTTCTCTAAGGCAGAAGTTGATGCATTTTTATCAACATTAATGGAAGGTAACGGTTTTTGGGATGTTACACCAGCAACTTTAGATTCTATGTCAACTGAAATTGCAAATGAATTTGGGTTTACTGTAGATCAAGCATAATATATTTGAGTTAGTTAGATGTGTTAAGGTAGTTGTTATGTTTAATATATAACAACTAGTTTTGCACTTAAAGTTTTTTTAAAAAATAAGAGGATGAGAAATATAATAATAATGTCGTTGCTAGCGCTTTTTATAGTGTCTTGTAATCCAGATAATGATACACCTGAATCGGGAGATAAATTTGATAGAGGAGCAATGTTAACAAATGTAGCGGATAATATTATTATTCCAGCATATCAAGATTTAGACACTAAATTAACAGTGTTGGTATCTGCAAAAAATGATTTTATTACAACTACAGATCAAACAAATTTAGATGCATTAAGAACTTCTTGGTTAAATGCATATAAGGTTTGGCAATCTGTAGAAATGTATAATATTGGAGAAGCAGAACAAACACAGTATTATTTTCAAATGAATATTTATCCAACCAGTATTACTGATGTTGAAAATAATATAGCTTCTGGAAATTATGATTTAGCACATGTAAATAACAATGATGCAGTTGGTTTTCCGGCAGTAGATTATATGTTGTATGGTGTAGCAGATACAGACATTGATATTCTTGAAAAATACACCACAGATACTAATGCTGCTAAGTATAAAACATACCTTTCAGATTTAGTTAATAAAATGGAAAGTTTAACGAAGACCGTTTTAAATGACTGGACAAGTTCTTATAGAGGCGTTTTTATTTCTAGCACTAATAACACTGCTACAAGTTCGTTTAATAAATTAGTGAATGACTTTATTTTTTATTACGAAAAAGGATTAAGAGCTAATAAAATTGGGATTCCAGCAGGTGTTTTTTCAGCAGGGTCTTTGCCAGAAAAAGTAGAAGCCTTTTATAGCGATGCTATTTCAAAACAATTATCTTTAGACGCTTTAAACGCAGTACAAGATATGTTTAACGGTAAATATTATAGTAGTGCTACAACTGGTAGTAGCTTTAAAAGTTATTTATTAGAATTAAACGAAACGGGGTTAGCCACAGACATAAATACGAAACTTAATATAGCGCGGGATAAAATTGAATTGATGAACAATAGCTTTTACACCCAAGTTATTACAGATAATACTAAAATGTTACAAAGCTATGATGCATTACAAAATGTAGTGATTTTATTTAAAGTAGATATGTTAATTGCCTTTGGTGTTAATGTAGATTATGTTGATGGAGATGGTGACTAAATATAATTTAAATAAAAAACGGCAATCTTTAAGGTTGCCGTTTTTTATTTAAATTATATATTAGGATTAAGTATTTTTAAAATGGTTATAAAAGAAATTTTAGATATAATAGAAGAGGGGCTTAAAATGCCATTAACGTATTTTTCTAACCCAAGTAAAAGAATTTACATTCTATATGTCTTTACCTCTATACTATTGGCCTTTTATGTTTTTAAAAGATCAAAAATAGAAGGTTCTTTTTGGGCATATATAGTTCCTAAGAAAATTTGGTTTAGCAGTTCTGCAAAAGTTGATTACTTATTGTTGTTTTTCAATGCCTTTATAAAAATCCTTTTTATAGCACCTTTTTTAATTGTAGGTTTACGATTGGCTTTCTATACCAATGAATATTTAAATGTAACTTTTGGGTATTCAGATTTTAATTTTTCTACCACTACAATTGTAGTTTTTTATACGCTAACACTTACATTGCTCGGAGATTTATCTTCCTATTTATTACACCTAGCACAACATAAAATTCCTTTTTTGTGGGAATTTCACAAAGTGCATCATTCTGCAACAAGTTTAAATCCGCTTACCCAATACAGAATTCATCCATTAGAACTAATTATCAATAATTTTAGGTTTCTTATTGTATTTGGATTGGTCGCAGGGTTATTTGATTATTTATCAGATGAAAGCCTTACTAAATTAACATTTTTAGGTGTAAATGTTTTTAGTTTTATATTTTTGTCTTTTGGTGCAAATCTTAGACATTCTCATATAAAACTAACCTATTTTAGTTTTTTAGAGAGTATAGTTATAAGTCCATATCAACATCAAATACATCACAGTGATAATCCTAAGTTTTTTGATAAAAATCTAGGATCAAAATTGGCAATTTGGGATTGGTTTTTTGGCACCCTAGTTAAATCAGAAGAGATAAATGAGGTCTCATGCGGGTTGGGTTTAGGGCAAGATAAAGAATACGTTTCTTTTTGGAATAATTTACACAAACCGTTTACGAACATCTTTAAAAAAACACTTCTTTTTTTTAAAACGAAATAGACAATTCAATAGTAATAAATGAAATATAAAGTATTATTAGTAAGCATTTTTATCTATCTATTTACAGGTACTATATTTTCTCAAAATAAAATATCGGGAGTCGTTAAAAATTCAGAAACAAATACACCAATTAAAAATGTTGAGGTATATGATAAAGAATATCATTTAAAAGCGACTACAAATGATAAGGGGTTTTATGAGTTTTCAACAACAAAAAAAGAACTTACAATTTTGTTTTTCTCTCTTGATTTTAGCATTGTAGAGAAGCATATTATTATAGAAGGTAATGTGCTAATTGATATCACCTTATCTCCCCTTTCAGAAGAATTATCAGAAGTTGAAGTTACAGCAAGAAAAGCAAAAGTTTTTGAAATAAAAAGACTAAAAGATGTAGAAGGAACCGCTATTTATGCTGGTAAAAAAACAGAAGTTGTATTGGTAGATCAGTCTATGGCAAATTTGGCATCTAATAATGCCAGACAAATATACAGTCAAGTAGCAGGATTAAATATCTATCAAAATGATGATGCTGGCTTACAACTTAATATTGGCGGTAGAGGTTTAGACCCCAATAGAACAGCACATTTTAATACCAGACAGAACGGATATGACATCAGCGCCGACGTACTTGGATATCCAGAAAGTTATTATTCTCCTGCAGCAGAAGGTTTAAAAGAAGTACAAATAATAAGAGGCGCCGCTTCATTACAATATGGAACTCAATTTGGAGGCTTGGTGAATTTTGTAATGAAAGAACCAAACCCTAATAAACTTGTCGAAGTTATTACACGAAATACAATAGGGAGTTACGGGCTGTACACTAACTTTACAAGTGTTGGTGGTACCGCAGGTAAATTTAGTTATTACTCTTTTGTAAATTATAAAAAAGGAGCCGGTTTTAGACCAAATTCTGAGTTTGAATCTATAAATACATACGCACATATTGGCTATCAATTTAATGATAAAACGAAACTTACAGGAGAGATAACTTATTTAGATTATTTAGCACAGCAAGCAGGTGGACTAACGGACGATATGTTTAATGACGACCCTTTTCAAAGCAATAGAGCAAGAAACTGGTTTCAGGTAAACTGGCTTTTGTATAATATAAAATTAGAACATACATTTTCAGACAAAACAAATTTCAGTTTTAATTTCTTCGGATTAAATGCGTCTCGAGATGCTTTAGGATTTAGAACAAATCGTGTAAGTCAAGTAGACCCAGGTACCGAAAGAGATTTGATAAAAGGCGAATTTAATAATTTTGGGTTTGAGGCTCGTTTATTGAGTAGGTATCGCTTGTTTAATAAAAAATCAACCTTTTTAATTGGTGCAAAACTCTATAAATCAAACAACACCAGTCAACAAGGACCAGGATCTAATGGTAGTGATCCAAATTTCGATTTCCAATTAGATGACTATCCATATTATCAAAGCCAATCAAGCTATACATTTCCTAATTTAAACATTGCTGCTTTTGGTGAAAATGTACTTTATTTAAATGACAAACTATCGATTACTCCAGGGTTTCGTTTTGAATATATTAAAACGGAAAGTGATGGGTTTTATAAAAAAATTAATCTAGACGGAGCAGGAAACCCTATTTTAGATGAAACTATTTATGATAGTGAAGAACGGGAAAGAAGCTTCGTACTTCTAGGTTTAGGAACTAGTTACAAACCTTCAAAAGCAATAGAAGTGTATGGTAATATCTCTCAAAATTACAGATCGGTTACCTTTTCTGATATAAGTATTACAAACCCCGCTTATACAATTAATCCAAATATTACTGATGAAAAAGGCTTTACAACAGATTTAGGTTTGCGAGGTACTTATAAAAAATTAGTGTCGTATGATATAGGCGTTTTTGGATTGGTTTATAATGACAGAATTGGTTTTGTACCGGTAGTTCAAGATGGACGCTTTAAAATAGAAAGAGGCAATATAGGCGATGCTATTATTTACGGTTTTGAATCATTAATAGATGTTAATTTAAATGAATTATTGATAAAGAACAATAATTTTAGTTTCAACTATTTTATAAATACCTCCATAACAGACTCAAAATATACAGATTCTCAATTAAACGGAATCCAAGGGAATAAAGTAGAATTTATACCTAATTTAAACCTAAAAACAGGAGTTAGATTTGGCTATAAAAATATATTGTCAAACATTCAATACACCTATCTTTCGCAACAATTTACAGATGCATCTAATGCAATTGGAGGTGATTTAAGTGGCGTTATTGGCGAAATACCAGCATACAATGTTTTAGATGTTTCGGTATCTTATACTTATAAAAGGTTTAAGATAGAGGCTGGAGTAAACAATCTTTTAGACACACATTATTTTACAAGACGCGCAACAGGATACCCAGGGCCAGGAATTATTCCTTCAGTAAATAGAGATTTTTATACAACTTTGCAAATTAAGTTTTAAATCACCCTACTAATAGTTAAACCATCTCTTATAGGAAGTAAAATTGTTTCTACCCTAGTATCTTCTTTCAACAATTTATTATATTCAATAAGTGCAGGAGTATCTATATCTTTAGGATGAATTTTTTCAATCACTTTACCACTCCACAAAACGTTATCTGAAAGTATTACGCCTCCTTTATTCATCTTATTAATAATGGCATAAAAATAATTTGAATAATTGTTTTTGTCTGCATCAATAAAAACTAAGTCAAACTTCGTATCAATGGTTTCTATCACTTCTAATGCATTACCTACATATTGCTTAATTTGAAGTTTGTAATCAGACTTATCAAAATATTTTTTTTGAAAATCAAACAACTCTTCATTCTTATCAATAGTATGTAACGTTCCTGTTTTTTGCATTCCTTCTGCCAAACATAATGCAGAATATCCTGTATAAGTTCCAATTTCAAGAATAGTTTTTGGGTTTATTAATTTTGAAATCATCGATAAAACGCGTCCTTGAAAATGACCGCTCAACATACGTGGAACTAGCACTTTTTGCCAGGTTTCCTTATTTAGTTGCTGCAATAATTCAGGTTCATCTTCAGTATGATTTGCAACATAATTTTCTAATTTTTCTGAAAGAAAATCCATAAACTATTTTTATTTCAAAGGTAAAAAAAGCGAAACTCAATGTGTGTTTCGCTTTAATTCTACATTATTTTTTCTTTAACTCTCTCTTCGATTTGCTTCTTGTCTTCGGCAGAAAGACATTTCTTTTTATTACAGGTTTCTTCAGAATGGTTTTTGTATACTTTTGTCATAATTTCATTTTGAGAACTATAACATTTACATGTTTTGCACAGATACATATGCACTACTAATTTTACTTTTTCAATAAATTTTGCCTCTCCATACTGATTTTTATCACAAATTGTGGTTGCCTCATCGCAACAAATAAAAAACTTACTCATACTCTTAATTATTAAACCAATTATCTTCCATACAACGTCTCAATTGAGTTCTCGCTCTATGAATAATCACCCATAAATTTGACGCTGTAATATCTAACTCCTTACAGATTTCTTCAGTTTCAAAACCTTGTATTGTTTTCATTTTAAAAACCATTCCATATTTTTCTGGTAAGTTTTCAATACATTTCTCTAAAGTAACTTTCAATTCGTCGTTTTCTAAACCCTTATCTGCATCATCAGACCAAGTGTTTGGAATTCTTTCTTCTAACCAATCACCTTCATTATCTCCATCTCTATAAAAATTCATTCTTACTTCCGCACGTCCTTTTGTAGAATTTATTTTACGATAATGGTCAATAATTTTTCTTTTTAGAATAGAAACCAACCAAGTGCGTTCGCTTGCTCTTCCTTGAAAATTTTTCATAGACTTTAACCCTGCAAAAAAAGTATCTTGAACTAAATCTTTTGCTAAATCACTATTATTTACACGAGTTATGGTGTAATTATACAAATAGTCAGAATAGGATTGCACCCATTTTTCTGGCGATAAAGTGTGTTTAATAGTTTCCGACATTATTTTACCGAATGGTTATATTTGAGGTACGAATATATGAAAATTAGGCTATCTTTTTTTTTGAACGTTTCAACTTTATAATTTTCACTATTTTTACATTCTAAAACAAACTAAAAATGTCTGTAGCTAAAAAAGATTATAAACGGGTTACCGTAAAATCATTGGTAGATATGAAACGTAACAATGAAAAAATTTCAATGTTAACGGCGTATGATTATACCATGGCAAAAATTGTGGATCACGCTGGAATAGATGTTATTCTGGTAGGCGATTCTGCTTCAAACGTAATGGCGGGTCATGAAACTACCGTTCCTATTACTTTAGATCAAATGATTTACCATGCAAGTTCTGTTATTAGAGCTATTGAAAGATGCTTAGTTGTGGTTGATTTGCCTTTTGGCAGTTATCAGTCAGATCCAAAAGAAGCGTTGCGTTCAGCAATTAGAATTTTAAAAGAAAGCGGGGCACATTCGGTTAAATTAGAAGGCGGAAAAGAGGTGAAAGAATCTATTAAACGGATTTTAAATGCTGGTATTCCTGTAATGGGGCATTTGGGATTAACACCGCAATCAATTTATAAATTTGGAACTTATACCGTTAGAGCTAAAGAGGAAGAAGAAGCCAAAAAATTAAAAAGCGATGCTATATTATTAGAAAAATTAGGCTGTTTTGCTATTGTTTTAGAAAAAGTTCCTGCAAAATTAGCAGAAGAAGTTGCCAAAAGCCTAACAATTCCGATTATTGGTATCGGAGCAGGATCTGGGGTTGACGGACAAGTGTTGGTAACCCATGATATGATTGGAATGACGCATGAATTTAATCCTCGTTTTTTACGTAGGTATCTAAATTTATATGATGACATGTCTGGTGCGTTTAAGAATTACATAAAGGATGTTAAAAATGTAGATTTTCCGAATGAAAATGAGCAATATTAATTTAGATAATTGGACATTAGTCTAAAACACCAGTAATTAAAAAATCTAAAAACACAATTGAAAATCCTTCATCTCGATACAAACCATTCTTTACTAATCAATCAACTCAACGATTTTGGTTTTCAGAATGATGAAGATTATAGGTCTTCTAAAATTGAAATTGAACAAAAAATAAAACAATACGATGGTATTGTAATCCGCAGTCGTTTTAAAATTGACAAACAATTTATTGATGCAGCAACTAATCTAAAATTTATTGCGAGAGTTGGTGCTGGCTTGGAAAGTATAGATTGTGAATATGCCGAAAGTAAAAACATCAAACTAATTGCTGCGCCCGAAGGAAATAGAAACGCAGTTGGCGAACATGCTTTAGGAATGTTGCTTTCACTTTTCAATAAACTAAACAAAGCCGATAGAGAAATAAGAATCGGTAAATGGTTACGCGAAGACAATAGAGGAATTGAATTGGACGGGTTAACAGTTGGACTGATTGGTTACGGAAATATGGGAAAAGCATTCGCTAAAAAACTCCGTGGTTTTGATGTCGAAGTGATTTGTTATGATATTAAAGAAGGTGTTGGTGATGAAAACTGCAAACAAGTTTCTTTAGAAGAGTTGTTTCAAAAAACAGACGCTTTGAGTTTACATACGCCTTTTAATAAATTGTCGCATCAAATGATAAATACCGCTTTTATCAATCAATTTAAAAAACCATTTTGGATACTGAATACTGCTCGTGGATCCGCAATTGTTACTGCTGATTTAGTTGATGCGCTGAAAAATAATAAAATTATAGGTGCTGGATTGGATGTGTTAGAATACGAAAAAATTTCATTCGAAAACCTCTTCGAAAACGATTTGCTTTCCAAACCATTTGAATATCTAATCAATTCTGAAAACGTTTTATTATCTCCTCATGTTGCTGGTTGGACTGTAGAATCTAAAATAAAACTCGCCCAAACCATTGTAAATAAGATTAAGCATAGTTTTTTTTAACTTTATGATCTGGATTCAGGTTCTCATTTTGATTAGAATTATATCGTATTTACTCATGGGATGACTTTGAGTCATCCTATGAGTGAAGTGATTTTTAGCATCCAAAAAAAATTACTCTTTTGGATTTGGACCCCATTTATTTGTTTCAGGATCGCTATCTAAGCAATATAATACAATCAACCATATCCCTCCTATTATTGGAATAAAAGCAATCAATAAAAACCAGCCGCTTTTACCAACATCATGTAATCTTCTAACAGAAAGAGCCAAATTCGGAATTAATGCAAATAATGAATAAGCTACATAAACAAAACCATAAGATAAGCTTTGCCCAGCAATATCCATAGTTGTTCCTAAAAAATTATCAACCAACATTGCTAAAAGTCCAAACCCTAAATTGATTAAGACGAACATCCAAAATTCTTTTCTTCTTGCTCTGGTTGAAAAATCTGCGTATTGATTTATTACTTTAATGTACCAATTCATAATTTTTAAAAGTTTTAGTTAGTGTTGTAAATATAAACATATAAGCATTGGAATAATTAAAGGAAATATTGAAGGTAAAAAAACGTATTATTGTATTGATTCAAAACGTTGGAATGAAATTCAAAACGAATTAAATTCATTCTTTGGAAAAATAAATTCTTGTTGTCGAAAAACTTCATAACATAGAGATTCAAAAATGGTTTCGACAAGTTCAACCGAACACCCATTAATATTGCCGTTTTCTAACAGACTTTAATTTTTGGTAATATCTTCTGCTGATTTGTTTTCAAATTCAGCTTGAAACTCTTCCATTACTGGTCCAACGGTACTCTCAGGGATATCAGCAATACGAAGAAAAATTAACCCATCAATAGCATCATTAAATTTTGGATCTACATTAAAGGCTACCAGTTTAGCATTTTGTTTAATATATTTTTTAATCAACACAGGCATTCTTAAACTACCAGGTTCTAACTCATCAATCACCTTGTCAAACTTTTTTAAATCCGCTTGAGTGGCATCAAAAACAAAATCTCTATCAGCATCTTTCAATTTCACTTTATATTCTTTTTTTGGATGAATATATTGAGCGATATATGGATCGTAATAATGTGATTTCATAAACTCGATCATCAACGATTTTGAGAAATTCGAAAACTGATTAGAAATACTAACGCCGCCAGTTAAATATTTATGTTCTGGATAACGAAGCGTAACATGAATAATCCCTTTCCATAGAAAAAAGAGAGGCATTGGTTTTTGCTGATATTCTTTAATTATAAATGCACGTCCAATATCTATAGTTTGGCTCATCATTTTATGTAATTCTTCATCAAATTTAAATAGGGTTTGAACATAAAACCCATCCATCCCGTATTTTTTATAAATAGTAACACCTAATCCCATTCTATATGCTCCAACTAATTTATTTGCTACGCGATCCCATAAAAATAAGTGGTGGTAATGTTCATCAAAACGATCTAAATCAATTTTTTTATTGGTGCCTTCGCCAACATCTCTAAACGTTATTTCTCGTAACCTTCCAATTTCTAATAATAGATTTGGAATTTTATCGGCACTAGTAAAAAACACTTCATAATTTTTACTCTCCATCATTCTACCTCCGTTTTCTCTTAATGCTGTAGCTTCAGCAATCATTTTAGAAACATTTCCTTGAGACACTATTTGTTTTGGTTCTTTAGGAAATTTTAAAGCAGCCGTAGAAATTATCTTAGTTTTCACTTCAAATGGATTCGCCAACATATAGGTTTTCTTTCTGATAAATTCATGAAAATCATCAATATTTTTATATTGATTCTGGTCTTTAACAGAAATAGGTTTCCCAATCCGTATCTTAATAATTCGTTGTTTTTGAGATAAAGTTTCAGATGGAATTTTAGCGGTTCTAAACGTGCCACTAATTTTAGATAAGACATAAAACAGGCGGCTGTTTTTTGCGTGAAAATAGATTGGAATTATTGGAACGTTAGCTTTTTTAATCAATTTAATGGCACCTTCTTCCCAAGGTTTATCAACCAAAAGTTTACCATCTTTATAGGTTGATACTTCTCCAGACGGGAAAATACCTAAAGGCTTATTTTCTCTTAAATGTAATAAAGCCTCTTTAATTCCTGCCATACTTGACCGTATATCTTTTCGGTCTTCAAACGGATTTACTGGCAATATATAAGGCTTCATCGGTTCTATTCTATGCAATAAAAAATTTGCAATGATCTTATAATCCGGACGCCTTTTTACTAGAAGTTTTAATAATAAAATCCCGTCAATTCCTCCAAGTGGGTGATTTGAAATGGTAATAAATGCGCCGTCTTTAGGAATTCTTTCTAAATCTTCTTCAGGTATTTCAAACTTGATTTGTAAATCATCTAAAAGCGCATCAAAAAAAGCAACATCCGATAAATGTTTGTGTCTGTTATATAATTTATTAATGGTAGATATTCGCAATATTTTCATCAACATCCATCCAATAAAGGTTCCTGCAAAACCGTACTTGTCTAGATTAATTGCTGTTGATACTTCCTTTGCGGTAACTAAACCCATTCAATCATAAAAATTTGAGCGAATGACAAATATAAAATTTATTCTGTAATAATTTGAATGGTTTCTCTACTGCTTTGTTTTAAATAGATTTTCTTACCATTTACAATGCTTGAAATTGATGCGTCATCAAAATGGCGAATGGTATAAAGCGTAACATTTGTATTATACGACAGTTTGTATTTGGATTTTAAATGCTCATAAAAAGTATCAAAATTATGGTACTTATCATCCACACAAACCGAAAAACTCAAAGCTGAATTTTGAATAAGATTCACTTTTAACTTATAATCGTGTAATTGTTTAAAAATATCACTCAAATTATGTTCTACCATAAATGAAAAATCTAACGCAGAAATAGAAACTAAAATTTGATGTTTTTTTAAAATAAAACAAGGTGTTTTTGGTTCTAAATCTTCCCCTTTTTGAACAAAAGTTCCTTTGTTTTTTAAATTATAAAACGAACGAACATTCAACGGAATTAACTTATTTTCTAACGGTTTTAACGTTTTTGGATGCAATACTGATGCGCCAAAAAATGCCATTTCTGTCGCTTCTTTATAGGAAATCTGATTTAATAAAACGGTAGCTTTAAAATACTTTGGATGCGCATTTAAAACGCCATCAACATCTTTCCAAATAGTAACACTTTCAGCATTTAAACAATAGGCGAAAATGGCTGCCGTAAAATCGGAGCCTTCTCTACCTAAAGTGGTTGTATTCGTTTCAGTCCCAGCAATAAAACCTTGAGTAATTGTTAATTTAGAAGTGTTAATATTTTTTAACATTAGCGTCTCCGTCTTTTCCCAATCTACTTTTGCATCGCGATAAGAAGCATCTGTTTTAATTAACTCACGCGCATCTAACCATGTGTTATTTAGTCCAATTTCATTTAAATAAGCACTTACAATCTTGGTTGAAAGTAGTTCAGCAACACTTACAATTTGATCATATACAAAGTCATAATCGGTCGAATTATTTTCAGTTAAAAACTGTCTTAATAATTTAATTTTATTTTTAATGGCATCAAAAACCTCGTGATTAGATTCTGTAAATAAGTTGTTTAAAATAGTGAAATGATATTTTTCAACGGATAAAATGGTTTCTTCTAACGTGTCATTATCATTAAAATAAGCAGTTACAATTTTTTCAAAAGCATTGGTCATTTTACCCATTGCGGATATTACTATCAAAACAGCTTCCGCCTTTTCGTGTTGTAATACTGTAACTATATTTTTAACGGCATTGGCATCTTTTACAGATGCACCTCCGAATTTGAAAACCTTCATTCCTTAAATTCTAAATACGTTTTTATAGCTTCCTTCTATTGTCTTCAGAATTTGTATCGATGAGTTTGTTATATGGATCAACACCGACTTCTGTTGGTTTTTCATCTACAATTAGCGTAATTTTATTGTTGATATTTGTAATCTTATGCTTTTTCAAATACAGTTCGATTTCATTCTTTTCTCCATCTCCTTCTTCTTCAGCAAAAATTCCAATTTCAATATAATCTTTCAAAGGAACTGATAAAATAGGCTTTCTCATTTTTTCTGTTTTATAAGAAATAGTATCACCTACTTTTTCTCCATAATACCGTTTCCCTTTTTCGTTATTTCTATATTTACTTACATTAAACTCAATATCAACTTGATATTTTCCATTATCTAATTCGGTAGATGTTACATCAACAATTCTATTTCTGTAAAGCGTAATTGTTTCGAACATATCTTTAATTACATATTGTAAACTATCTGGCGTAACTTCTCTGAAATGATTCACCATATCTATAGATGTTGTGTAAGGCGCATCTTGAAACTTCACTTTTTCCACATATTTTTTTAATGCGTTGTTCATTTTTTCTTCACCTATATAATCGCTCAATGCATAAAATACTAAAGACCCTTTTTGATAATGAATATACCCTTGCCCATCATTATACATTAAAGCGTTTTCTCTTTTAGTTTCCGTTGTTCTAGAAAGTAAATATTTGTCTAATGCGTCCTTTAAAAATTTACGCATTTTAGTTTTTCCATGTTGATGTTCTAAAACTTTTAGACTCACATATTCAGATGGACTTTCAGATAACATCGTTGCGCCTAAAACATCTGCTCCAATTACTTGGTGTGCCCACCATTGGTGCGCCACTTCATGAACCGTAATTGCAAACGGATAATCTACACCGCCTTCATCAGTATCGTCAACATCGGCAATAAAACCAAGTCCTTCTGAAAAAGGTATTGTATTTGGAAAAGATTGTGCAAAACTCCCTCCGGTTCTTGGAAACTCTATAATTCTAAGTTGTTTATGTTGATAAGGACTAAAATTTTTGGTATTATAATCTAAGGATGCTTTCATACCGGCCATCATTCTATCCAAATTATATTCGTGCCCTTTATGATAGTATATTTCTAAATTTACGTCATTCCATTTGTCTTTAACAACTTCATATCTTGCTGAATTGAACGCATAAAAATTCAAGATTTTACTATCCATTTTATAATGAAAATACTTCCTTCCATCTTCTGTCCATTCTTTTTGTAAGTAACCAGGTGCAATTGCAATTTGATCTTCAGATGTGCTAACGGTTGCTTCAAAATCAATCCAATCCGAATCGTGAGAGATATAAGTGTTTCCTAACGCTGTACTATCTGATGGATGTGGGCGTAATTCATTCTTTGGCAAATCATATTTTTCGCGAGTATCATCATCTCTTAATTCACCTGAAGAACTATACCCAAAAGATGGAAATAAACTCGAATTCATAAACGTACCATTTGCTCTTACCGGAGAATTATTTCTCAACAAAGTGTTTGGTTTGTTATAAACCGTAAATGTGAGTGTTAAACTATCACCAGGTTTTATGGGCGATTTAAAATGATAAATGTCAAAATTTTGAATCGTGTCTTCCAACACCAACGTGTTCGGTCTGCTAAACTCAAAAACACTTGGGTATTGATTATGATTTAAGAAAATACTATCTATTTCTTCTCCTGATTTGTTAACCAATAAAAATTCTCCTAAAGCTTTAAAATCTCTCTTTTTCGGAAAAATGTCTAAATTAATATTCACCGATACAATTCTTGGCTGTGCATAGTTTTCAAACTTTTTATAATTTTTCTCCCATTCAACTTGCAATTTTTCTCCTTCTTTTGATGAAGTTCTTTTGTTATCAATATTATTCACTTTATAAATAGAAAACCCGACGAATAAAAATGCAATTAAAAAACTTAAAAACCCAGCAACTGCAAGTCCTTTAAAACGAGAACGTGCAATAGAAATACGCTCTTTAAATGAATTCGGAATTCCTCTTACCCAAAATAAACATGTAATAACCAGTAATGCCAATCCACCTAACAACCAATAAATTTTATAGATCAAGTATCTCATAAAAGATTCTCCATAACCATTCATATCCGAAAATGAATAACCCGTACCTTGGTTGTATTTATAAATTGATTGCTCAATACCAGCAAGACTTAAAAACGGAATTCCTATTGAAATAATCAACATAATAAACAAGCCTAAATACGGGTTGCCAATTAATGTTTGAATAAATAATGCTAATAATGCCCAAATCACAAAATGAATGAGTTTTAAAACATAGAGTTCATATAAATAATGCCCTATTTCAAAATTATAATATCCGTTGTATAGTTGAATTAACATGCCGCCAATCATAATTACTAACAATAACAACACTTGCATTTTTATTAATGCTACCAATTTAGAAAGTAATAAGGTCCAATTAGGAATTGAGGTTACATCAACCAAATTATCTACACGTGCAATTTTACCTCTGTGTACTAACATGCCTGCATATAAAAAGGTAAGAATATTAATGAATAATGAAAAGCTGTTTCCAGGCACCAATAACATTTTCCAAGTTACAGGTAAGGTTTTTGTTCCAAATATTTCACCAAGTGCAGTTGCAGTAATCAGGATAAATATTAAACCAACAAGCACAATACTTATAAACGGCCAGCTTTTAACAATGTATTTTAAATCGACATTCGATAAGCGCCAAGTGGCTTTTAAATTTTGAAGAAAAGAATAATTGTAGGTTACTTTTGGTAAGTTAATTCTAGTGATTCCACCAAAATTATGTTTTGTTGTTCTGACTCCTTTTTGCTTTTTAAAACTAAAAGAAAATGCATTTTGGCTGAATGAAAAGAGTTTATAAACAAACCCGAAAACCAATATAGAAATTGCCATCCATAACAACCTGTTATATAAAACGACTCCATTAATTGGCAAATACAATTCATTTTGTTCAGCAACGGTCCAATATTGAGTTTGATATTGAACTGCTAAACCTCCAAACGGATCGAGTATTGCCCCTAAAAACCTATTTTCAGGGTCAGAAAGCACCGTTTCAACCATTCCTTGAACAAACATTAATAAAACGACAGCTATAAACCCTGCTGAAATATTTCTTGAAAACGTAACCACTGCAAAAACAATAGCGCCAAAAAACAAGGTGTTTGGTATAATGTAAACTAAATAAACTTGCAGGTAAGACAGTATGCTAAACGCACCAACAATATCTTGATTTGTTCCAGGAAGTCTAAATCCGATAAAGATTCCGACCCCAATTATTAATACAATTAGTAGTACAATTAACCATGAACTAAAAAATTTAGCAAATAAATAATTGGCTTTTGTAAACGGATACGAATATAATATGGTGTGCATTTCGCTCTTATAATCTCGATATACCGAGACTCCAATAATAGAGGGAAATAAAAAGAAGATGATAACAGTTAAACCGTTAAAAAGTCCGTTAATCCCAATTGGAGAGTTTACAATTTTTGAGGAGCCTGTGGTAACCGTTAAAAAATCAAAAATTCCTGCGGTACTCGCTGCAATAAACAAAGAAAGCAAGAAAAATATAGTTAAGTAAATGTAAAGTGCTGGTTTTTTGAACCAGTAGTTTAATTCTTGTTTGAAAATAGTTAAAAACATATATTATAATTTAGCACCCTTTTAGGTGTTGATGTGTATTCCTTTTTCTAATCAATTAATTTATAACGGCAACAGGTTCATCTTGTTTTAATGCAATAAAATACACATCGTCTAATTGCGCTGGTGTTAGCACAAATCCATCCGCAGGTTTTTCTGTTGCGTACACTCTTATATTTAAGGTATTGTCTTGATTGTAGTTTGAAGACAAAATATTAAAGGTTTCTTCCATTGTTTCTAAATCATCTCGTTCAATAATTTTGGTCCAAATAGCCCCTTCAATTTCTTTTGTTGCTTCAATAGGTGTGGTCTGTTTTAATATTTTTCCTCCATTTAAAATTGCCATTTCGTTACACAATTCTTTTACATCATCAACAATATGAGTAGAAAACAGCACTGTTGCGTTTGTTCCAACCTCGCGCAAAACATTTAAAAATCGATTTCTTTCTGCAGGGTCTAAACCAGCAGTTGGCTCATCTACAATAATTAATTTTGGATTGTTAAGTAGTAATTGTGCAATTCCGAAACGCTGTTTCATTCCACCAGAATAACCAGCAACATGTTTCTTTCTAACATCGTATAAATTGGTAATTTCCAAGACTTCTTTTACCAATTTTTGTCGATCTGTTTTTGAACTGATTCCTTTTAAGGTTGCAAAATAATCCAATAAATCATCCGCAGCCATTTTTGGATAAACCCCGAAAGATTGTGGTAAATACCCTAATATTTTTCTTAAAGACATGTTGTCTTCGAGCACATTAATATCGCCAAAAGTAATAGAACCCGAGTCTGGATTTTGCAACGTAGCAATCGTTCTCATTAGCGATGATTTTCCTGCGCCATTTGGACCTAATAATCCAAACATACCCGTTCCAATTTCAATATTTAAATCATCAATAGCCTTAACGCCATTTTTGTACGTTTTGGTTAAATTCTTTATAATTAATTTCATAATGCTTGGTTTTTTTATTGATTTATTGTTTGATAATTATACATAAATAATATTTTGTTACACTTTTCTACTTATTTATTTTGAGCCAAATACTTTTTTATTCCGTTTTCATCCATTTGAACGGTTTCCCATCCTTCTAAAATTTTAGCACCTGAATTTAAGTAAAAATCTCGTGCTGGGGTATTCCAATCTAAAACAACCCATTCTACGCGTCTTACTTTTTCATCAAAAGCTTGCTCTAAAATTCTAGAATATAATAAACCTCCTATGTTTTGTTTCCGCATATTTTCTCTCACTATTAAATCTTCTAAATGAATAGTTTTTCCTTTCCAAGTAGAATACCTGTAATAATATAATGCCATACCAACAACTTCGCTATTCACTTCAGCAATAAAAACTTTGAATAATGGGTTCTCTCCAAAACCATCACACTCAATATCTTCAACAGTTAGCACAACCGATTCCGGTTCTTTTTCAAAATCTGCCAATTGCTGAATTAAATCAAGGATTGCTTTAGCGTCACTTTTAATTGCTTTACGTATTATTATATTCATAGCTTATAAGGTAGTTAATTCATTGCAATAAACGATATTTGTAAAAAAACACATACTCATATTTAATATGCCACAAAAACACACCACATTAGGAGAGTTTATTATTAGCAAGCAAAAACACTTTAAATATTCTTCTGGTGAACTGTCTAGGCTTATTAACTCGATTCGTTTAGCAGCTAAAGTAGTAAATCATGAAGTAAATAAAGCAGGTTTGGTTGATATTTTGGGTAGTGCTGGCGATGTAAATATACAAGGCGAAGATCAGCAAAAATTAGATGTGTACGCCAATGATGTTTTTATGCAAACCTTAACCAATCGTCAAATTGTTTGTGGTGTTGCGAGTGAAGAAGAAGATGATTTTGTGTCTATTCAAAGTAAAAATGGCGGACATAATAACAAATATGTAGTGTTAATTGACCCGTTAGATGGTTCATCAAATGTTGATGTAAACGTGTCTGTCGGTACTATTTTTTCTATTTATCATCGTGTAACTCCTGTTGGCACTCCAGTTCAATTGGAAGATTTTTTGCAAAAAGGAACCGAACAAGTTGCTGCTGGTTATATTGTGTATGGCACCTCAACCATGTTGGTTTATACAACAGGATATGGTGTAAACGGATTCACTTTAAATCCTGCAATCGGTACTTTTTATCTATCACATCCAAATATGGAGTTTCCAGAAGATGGGAATATTTACTCTATAAATGAAGGGAATTATATCCAATTTCCACAAGGCGTAAAAGACTATTTAAAATATTGTCAAGAAGAAGTAGAAAACCGACCTTATACATCAAGATATATTGGCTCTTTGGTTTCTGATTTTCATAGAAATATGATTAAAGGAGGTGTTTATTTATACCCTACAAGTACGAAATCGCCCAAAGGAAAGCTGCGTTTATTATATGAATGTAACCCAATGGCTTTTTTAACAGAACAAGCAAATGGATTTGCCTCCGATGGCTATAAACGAATTCTAGAAATTAAACCAACCGAATTACATCAACGTGTGCCTTTTTTCTGTGGAAGTAAAAAAATGGTGAAGGTTGCAGAAAGTTTTATGGCAAAGTTTCCTGATGATGCAAACTATTAATTTTTAAACAACTTGTCGGAGATTGTTTAATTATTAAATTCATTTTTTATATCGTTTCATTATTTAAATAATTCTGAGTGTGTTCCTAATCGGACTAATTTTATAATGTTTGGGGATTCAAATTGCATCCAAATAATAAGTAAGTCACTTTTTATGTGGCATTCCCAATTATCCTTAAAATTTCCTGTTAACTTATGAGGCTTCATAAATAACGGGACTCCTTCTACTCCTTTTTCTTGTAAAATGTGTAATAAATCAGCAGTTAATCTAAAATCTTGAGGTTTTTTCTTAACTTTTTTTAAGTCCTTTTTAAACTTTGTTGTAGGTGTTAATTTATACATTTAGATCTCGTTTAAAAAAGCCTCTAGATTATCTATAGCCTTTAAACCTTTGCTATTTCTAGCCTCATTAATAGCCTGTATAGTGTCCGTATTTGGAATGTCCCCTACGTCCTTATATAAAAGAAATTCTATATAGTTATTAAGGCTTCTCTTTTGTGCTTTTGCCTTTATTTTTATCATCTCTAATAAGTTTTCATCAAATCGAAGTGCTGTTTGAATTTTCATAATCTAATATTTTAAACAAATATACAATATAACACTATGTTATGCAAGTGTTATATTGCTGTTTTAAAAGCCCCTTTGATAAAATAAAGGCTCTAACGCTCTTTAGGGAAACAAACCACACTTCGGCAGTGTGTTAATACAAAAGTGTGGCTTATACACATTGAAATCTTAAACGAAACTTTTAGTGTAAAAAAATTATATCAATTTTTAAACTATAACGTTTCTTAATACTTAAAGACAATCTTATTTAAGTATTAATTTCTTTCCAAAATTCAGAATAGAGGTTTTTTGTTTTCAGTAATTCCATATGATTCCCTTGATTTGAAATTGTATTATTTTCAATGATATAAATAGTGTCTGCGCTGTTTTTTAATGAATGTAAACGATGAGAAATTAATAAAACTCCCATATCTTTTTTTAATTCGTCTAATAAATTTAGCGTAAATTTCTCTGTATTTCTATCCATTGCTGCTGTTGGCTCATCAAGAATAAGAAATTGAGGTTTTTTATACAAGGCTCTCGCAAAAGCAATCAATTGTTTTTGTCCACCAGATAAATTAATACCTTCCTCTCCAAGTATTGTTGCGTATCCTTGAGGTAATTGTGCGATAAATTTTTCAAAACCATACTCTTTACAAAACTGAATCACATTTTCTGGAGCATCTTCTTGTCCAAGTAAAATGTTGTCAAGTACGTTACCGCTAAAAACATGAATATCTTGAGGAATTACACCAACCAAATTTCGCCAATTTTTTGTAGAAATATTTTGTAATTCTGTTTTGCCATTTATTAGTATTTCCCCTTTTTCAAATTGATAAAACTTTTGAAGTACTTGCCCAAGTGTGCTTTTTCCACTTCCGCTTTCGCCAACAATAGCAATTAATTCTCCTTTTTTTAGGGAGATATTGATGTTTTTTAACAATTCTTTTCTGCCTGCAAATCGGAAAGAAAGGTTTTTGATTTCAAGAGAATTAAAATTCTCAATAGTAAATTCTCCACTTTTTTCTTTTTCAGCAGCTGCAAATTCAAACATTCTGTTAAAGGCAATTTTGGCTTCATTTATAGGAATAGCAATCAAGGCAAGATTGGTAATTGATGGAATCATTGAGCCTGCAATACCAAGAACCGCCATTAATTCTCCTAAAGTCATTGTTTCTTCATAGACTCTAAACGATGCAAAAGACAATACTGTAATTAGAAAAATAACACTTAATATTCCTGATAATAAAGAAAGGCGAATATTTATTTTGCTCAAATCAAAAATTTTATTTTGAAAATTGCCATAAATCAATTGGTTTGCTTTTTTGAACATACCTTGTTTGTTGAAGTTTTTAATCTCCGAAATACCATTCATTGTTGAAATATAATTGCTTTCGCTATGGGCATAACTTTGCATTACTTCTTTTTGTGCCTTGATAATTCGTTTGTTAAAACGATAAATTAATAAGAAATAGATGGGTAAGATCAACAATGATATAACACCAATTTCCCAAGAATACACAAATAAATATCCGAAGGAAATAAGCACAATTAAACTATCAATTACAAAACTATTGGCAACATATTTAATTACTTTTTGAATGCGGTTTGTATCATTTAAACGAGCCACTAATTCTCCAATTTTACGTGTATCAAAAAAAGGTTTTGGTAAATGAAGTAGTGAATGGTAAAATTTATCAATAATTCGATTGTTAAAATCTTTGGTTTGACGAATTAACAAGAACTCTCGCAATACCGAAAAACCAACACGAACTAACAGTAAAAACGCCAACAAACCAATACCAACTACTAACTTTTGAGTGTTTTGAGATGGCAAAATATCATCAATTAGTTTTTGAGAAAATATTGCCATTGCCATTCCTAGCAATGCAACAGCAACGCCAATTACAACGCTAATGCTCAATAATTGATAATCTTCTTTCAATAAATTTAAAAACCATTCTTTTTTTGATTTTTTGGT
>CAZUFO010000015.1:0-1671 GCA_964619615.1 uncultured Lutibacter sp.
TTTTCAGCAATTGTATGATTGGGCAATTGACCTCATCAAAAATGGAAAAGCCTATGTTGATGAGCAATCATCAGAAGAAATAAGAGCACAAAAAGGTACTCCAACAGAAGTCGGAACTGATAGCCCTTTTAGAAATAGATCGGTTGAAGAAAACCTTTCTTTATTCGAAAAAATGAAAAACGGCGATTTTAATGAAGGAGCTATTGTTTTACGTGCAAAGATTGATATGCAACACAACAATATGCATATGCGTGACCCTATTTTATATCGTGTTTTAAAAAAATCGCATCATAGAACTGGAACCGATTGGTGTATTTTTCCGATGTATGATTGGACGCATGGTGAGTCTGATTATATAGAACAAATATCTCATTCTTTTTGTACTTTGGAATTTAAAAGTCATAGAGAATTATATGATTGGTATTTAGACCAAGTTGTTTCATCAGAAAAAACAAGACCTAAACAACGTGAATTTGCACGTCGTAATTTGAGTTACACCGTAATGAGTAAACGTAAATTACTGCAATTGGTAGAAAACGGAGTTGTAAATGGTTGGGACGACCCTAGAATGCCAACAATTTCTGGACTAAGAAGACGAGGTTACACGCCAGAATCTATTCGAAATTTTAGTGAATTATCTGGAATTTCAAAAAGAGATTCCATAACCGATGTTACGTTATTAGAGTTCTGTATAAAAGACCACCTCAACAAAACAGCGCCAAGAGTGATGGCGGTTTTAGATCCTGTTAAAGTGGTTATCACTAATTATCCTGAAGATAAAGAAGAGTTTTTAGATGCAAATTATAACGATTATGAAGATGATTTTGGATCAAGATCCGTTCCTTTTTCTAAAGAAATTTATATAGAGCGTGAAGACTTTAGGGAAGAAGCAAACAAGAAATTTTTTAGACTAAAGTTAGGCAAAGAAGTCCGCCTAAAAAATGCATACTTCATAAAAGCAGAGAGTTGTACCAAAGATGAAAATGGCAATGTCATTGAAATTCAATGTACTTATGATACCGATTCAAAAAGTGGTAGCGGTTCTGAAGCAAGCAAACGAAAAGTAAAAGGCACTTTGCACTGGGTTTCTGCAAAACATGCAATACCAGCCGAAGTACGAGTGTATAATCGTTTATTTAGTGATGAGGCGCCAGACGGACATAAAGATAAGGGTTTTTTAGAGTTTATAAATCCGAATTCATTAGAAACTCTAACTGCTTTTTGCGAGCCGAGTTTAGCATCAGCAAAAAAAGGAGATACCTTCCAGTTTCAACGAAAAGGATATTTTTGTGTTGATGATGATTCTAGTTCTGGCAAACTGGTTTTCAATAAAACAGTAGGGTTGAAGGATTCTTTCGCAAAGATTGAAAAAAAAGCATCAGCACCAGTTAGAAACGAATCTTTTGAAAAAATAGGCCCTTTGGCAGGGAAATATTTAAAAGCAAGAAGTGATGAAGAAAGGAATGGTATCAAAATTGAAATTTCAGAATTGAGTAAAAACATCTCTTTTGACGATTTAGTAGTTCCTATGGAAATTGCTAAATCAAACAAAGAAATTTTAGTTTGTTTGCTGGTTTTGGCTTCTGGAATTGAAACACAAGAAAATAAGAGTTTTGAAATATTTATAGCGAATAATTTGAAATCAAACAACGCTACCATAAAAGTTGAAAC
>CAZUFO010000015.1:1771-19553 GCA_964619615.1 uncultured Lutibacter sp.
TCTATTTCAAACATATAATCACGTTTATTTAAACCTGGTGCGTAGGTAAACCCTTCAACAACTATTAATCTATTATTTGGTTTATCAACCACGGTATAACTTAAAAAAGGGCCGGCCATTGCTACATAATTTTTTACATCCCATTTTCCACGAGTTTCAAAAGCTGGTTTTCCATTGAGTTCTGTCAACAAAATTCTTGGCTTGTAGGCTACTTCTGTTATCATAAAAGTGCTGTCTTTTGGTCCTGGAATATATTTTTCGCCAATTCTATCTCTGGCTATCAATATGTTTTTACCTTCTTCATCTTCCATAGAATTTATAGGTAATTCATATACTAACAAATTCATGGTTTTACTATTTTTTATGTGCTGTCTTAGCCATAAAAAATCGCCTGTATCTTCTACTAATTTATATGCGTCTGGTATTTGCATACTAACTCCTAAATTTTGGAGCGTTGCCAATTTATTTGTTTCAAATTGTTTTTTTCGAAGTCTATATTGTACTGCTTTTATGTCTTCCTCTTTAAAAACTCGGACTATCTGTGCTCTTTTTTCTTCAATAGTTTTTAATAGACGTTCGTTATTTGGTTCAATTAATTTAATGATGGTTTGCGGTCTTGCGAATTTATTTGTTTGAATACTAAACTCTGATTCTTTCCCTAACCCAACAATTAAAATACTTTTAGATTTTTTAAACAAATTTCCAAATCCATTTACCTCAACATGCGTAATTTTAAATTGAGGTTCCTTTTGTGGTAGCCCATAAATTGGTTCTTTTAAGGCTGTTTTTAAGGCTTCTCCTTCTGTACTTTTCCATAAATCATTATTCATTACCACTAATAATTGATTCATTCTTCCGTTAGAATCTACTAAAACAAGCTGGGGATTTTTAGGAGTACATGAAAAAAATAATAGCGTAATTAAGGCTGATAAAAGTGATACGTTTTTCATTTAAAAAATGGTTTAAAAGATTTTTAGTTTCATTCCTGGTTGTAATGATTTTACTGACCAAATACTGTTCCACTCTTTCAAATTTTGAACAGAAACGTTAGAATATTTTTGAGAAATTGTCCAAAGAGAGTCTCCTTTTTGAACAATATAGGTTTTGTGTTCGTTTTTTGGGATGCTAATTTTCTTCGCCTTAGAATTAGATTTTGCTATTGTTGATACTGTTTTTCGAGGGTAAATAGTTAATCGTTGCCCAATTTTTAAACGATTACTTCTAAGTCCGTTCCACCGTTTAATAGAACTAATACTAACTCCATATTTATTTGCTATTTTTCCTAAGTAATCGCCACTTTTAACTTTATATCTAATTCTATTATTTTCTTCAACATATTTTGGAAGTGTTTTTTCTCTCTTCGCCTCTTCTTCATCCACAAAAGCATACAATGCGGTTTCGTTACTTGTAAACTGACCTACATTATACAATGGTAAACGCACATAATAATCTCGCCCTTTTACATACGGTATGATGTCTAATTTATATTGCGGGTTTAAAAATTGTAGCATTTCAATTTCTACATCCAAATACTTGTTTAGTTGTTCAAAAGTGACTTGCTTTTTAATGTGAAGTGTGTCCGTTTCAAAATGATGAATCGACTTTTTCTGAGGATAAATTCCATGCTCATTCGCATATTCAAAAAGGTACATCGTAGCATAAAAAGCAGGAACATATCCTGCCGTTTCCCGAGGTAAATAATTTCGAATATTCCAATAATTTCGTTGACCTCCAGAACGACGAATTGCTTTATTTACATTTCCTGGACCGGAATTATAGGCCGCTAATGCTAAATCCCAATCACCAAAAGTTTTATATAAAGCGGCTAAATATTCACAAGCTGCTTTTGTTGCTTTTAAAGGGTCTTGGCGTTCATCTACATAAGAACTCACGTTTAAATCGAACTGTTTACCAGTTTGATACATAAATTGCCACAAACCCGTTGCTCCAACTCTAGATTTTGCTCTTGGTTTTAAGGCGGATTCTACAATGGCTAAATATTTTATTTCTAATGGAATATTATACCTGTCTAAATGTTCTTCAAACATTGGAAAATAATACTGAGCACGAGACATTAAAATAGAAATCGATTTGCGTCTTTTTACCAAATAACTTTTAATTACTCTTTCTAAACTCTCGTTATATTCAACATTAAAAGGCGTTTGGCTATCTAAATGAGCCAATCGTTCTTTTAATAATTCTGTAGGTAATTCGGGTACATTTTTATCAATTAAAAATTCATCGGAAATAATATATTGAATGGTGTCATACAAAGGAGAACTGTACATTTCCTGCAACCATAAACTATCAATAAGCGTAACTTCTTTATGATCCTTTAATTGAATGGTGTCGTTTTGAATAGTGTCTTTTAATTCGACAATTTTCGTTTTTAGTGAATCCTTTGTTGAATTGTTTTCAGGTTCTTGAGCACTTAAACTAAGGATTGCGCTCAATAAGAATATTGGGGTATATAACTTCATCATCATTCTTATACTATTTCTAATCCAACTGGGCAGTGATCAGAATGTTTTGCTTCGTTTAATATAAATGCACGTTTTAGTCTGTTTTTTAAAGGCTCGCTCGCCATACAATAATCTAATCGCCACCCTTTATTGTTGTTTCGAGCATTTGCTCTATAACTCCACCAACTGTAATTGTCTGGTTCTTTATTAAAATGCCTAAATGTGTCGATAAATCCGCTATCAATAAGACCACCAATCCACTCTCGTTCAACTGGTAAAAAACCCGATACTCCTTTCATTTTTGGGTTGTGAATATCTATTGCTTCATGACAAATATTATAATCTCCACAAATAATTAAGTTCGGAATTGTCTTTTTAAGTTCATTTATATATTCTTGAAATTCAGCCATATAATTGAATTTAAAACTCAATCTGGCATCATTTGTTCCTGAAGGTAAATATAAACTCATAATTGAAACATCATCATAATCTACACGAAGGTTTCGTCCTTCAAAATCCATGGTTTCAATTCCTGTTCCGTATTTAATATGGTTGGGTTCGGTTTTGCATAAAATGGCGACACTGCTATATCCTTTTTTTTGTGCTGAAAACCAATAATGGTATTTATAGCCAGCATTTTCAAACAATGTTAAATCTAATTGTTCTTTATGCGCTTTGGTTTCTTGCAAACAAATTACATCTGGGTTTGCAGCCACCAACCAATCAATAAATCCTTTTTTTAGCGCTGCTCTAATTCCGTTTACGTTGTATGATATTATTTTCATTTGTTTATAATAATTCTTTTAAGTCGTCAGGATTTTTATAATTATTCCAAAAAAGTAGTATCTCAACCGTTTCTCCTTCTATAACATAAAATAGTGTAACTTGTTTTACGACTTTAATTTTTCGGATTGTAGTATTATGCTCCCATTTTTGAAAAACAAAAGGATCTTTTTTTAAAATTATAGTTATTTCTTTTATTTTGTTTATAAAGTTTTGAACTTCTTTAAATGTCCATTCTTTTTTAAGGTATTCTGTGTTTTGATGAAGAGTTATTTTCGCTATATATGAACTTATTATTTTATAATTCATATTGTTCTTCGAGTTCTTTTAATACCTTTTCAAAATCTTCACTTTTCCCTTCTTTTATTTCTTTACGAGACTTTACAATTATTCTATTAATAATATTTATTTCGTAATCTTTATATTCTTCAGGGTATAAATGCTTTGATAAGGTTTTCACCTCATCACTTGTAAACCTTTTTTCTTTTATTTTTTTATAAAAAAAACTTCGTTTTAGATTTAATAAGTCAAGAAAATACTGTACTTTATAATTGCTTTTTTTTATATCCTCACTTAAAGAGTTCATTATTTTATCGTACTCATATATGGTTTTAACTGTATTCATTTGTGCTTTTTTTGTCTATATTTATGCTAATATATGAAAATTAATGTTGTTTATCAAGAATAATAAATTATAGTTACAAGGTGAACTTCATTTCAGGAATTTCACCTTCAATAATCAAATTACCCTCTGTTGCTATTATTATTTCATCAACAGAAACTCCAGGAGCGCGTTCTAACAATTTGAATCCATTTTCTACAACTTCAAGCACCGCAAGGTTTGTCACTATTTTTTTTACACAACCAACACCTGTTAAAGGCAGTGAGCATTCTTTTAATAGTTTTGATTCGCCTCGTTTATTGGTGTGCATCATGGCTACAATAATATTTTCTGCCGATGCAACTAAATCCATTGCTCCTCCCATTCCTTTAACCATTCTTCCAGGAATTTTCCAATTTGCGATATCTCCGTTTTGTGCAACTTCCATCGCTCCTAAAACAGTTAATTGAACATGTTGTCCACGTATCATCGCAAAACTCATAGCAGAATCAAATAAAGAACCGCCTGCTAAAACGGTTACTGTTTGCTTTCCTGCATTAATCATATCTGCATCTTCTGTTCCTTCAATAGGAAATGGCCCCATTCCTAACAAACCGTTTTCAGATTGAAATTCTATATCTATTCCTTCTGGAATATAGTTTGCTACTAATGTTGGTATTCCTATTCCTAAATTTACATACCAATTATGTTGTAACTCCTGTGCAATTCTTTGTGCTATTTCATTTTTTGATAAAGCCATATTACTAAGGTTTAGGAGTTACTGTTCGTTGCTCAATTCTCTTTTCGTAGTTTTTTCCTTGAAAAATTCGTTGTACAAAAATTCCAGGAGTATGAATTTGATTAGGGTCTAATTCACCAACTTCCACCAACTCTTCTACTTCTGCAACGGTAATTTTTCCAGCCATTGCCATCATTGGGTTAAAATTACGTGCGGTTCCTTTAAAAATTAAGTTACCAGCAGTATCTCCTTTCCATGCTTTTACAAAAGAAAATTCAGGATTAAAAGCATGTTCTAAAACGTGCATTTTCCCATTAAAATCTCTAGTTTCTTTTCCTTCAGCAACCTCTGTTCCATAACCTGCTGGTGTGTAAAATGCTGGTATTCCAGCTCCTGTTGCTCTACATCTTTCAGCTAAAGTTCCTTGTGGAATTAAATCAACATCCAATTCTCCACTCAACATCTGACGCTCAAACTCATCGTTTTCACCTACATAGGAAGAAATCATTTTTTTAATCTGACGTTTTTGTAATAATTGCCCTAATCCAAAATTATCAACACCTGCGTTGTTAGAGATACAGGTTAAATCAGTTACACCTAGTTTTACCAATTGCGCAATGCTATTTTCAGGAATACCACATAATCCAAATCCACCAAGCATAAATTCCATTCCAGATTCTACACCTTGCAGTGCTTCTTCTACATTATTTACAACTTTATTTATCATCTTATGATTTTTTAAAATTCAGGTATTTCGTCTTCAATAACCCCTATCTCTTCTTCTCCTCTTTCTGATTCGCCAGAACAATTGATTCTAATTGAAATGTCTTCTGGTTTTTCAAATGCCTCTTGACTTACATGTAAAGATTCATCAGCATATAATTTCTTATAATAAAGTGCCCAAATTGGCAATGCCATTGAGGCACCTTGTCCTTGAGTAATATATTTAAAATGTGCTGCTCTATCATCTGCTCCAACCCAAACACCTGTTACTAAGTTTGGTACAATTCCTATAAACCAACCATCTGATTGATTTTGTGTAGTTCCTGTTTTTCCTGCAATCGGGTTTGTAAATTCATACGGATATCCTGTTACTATATTATCTGGATAGTTACCCCATTTTCCTCTTAACCTAACACCTGACCCTGAAGTTGTAACTCCCTCCAGTAAATTTAAAATTACATACGATGATTCTTCACTTAGTACTTCTTCGGTTTCCGGAGTAAATTGTTGTAAAATAGTTCCGTTTTTATCTTCAATCCTCAAAACCATCATTTGATCAACTCGCAACCCTTTATTTGCAAATGTAGAATATGCACCCACCATTTCAAATAAACTTAAATCTACAGAACCAAGCGCAATTGCAGGCACTTCTGGTATATCACTTTTAACGCCTAATGAGTGCGCAAAACGAACCACATTTTTGGGATGTGCCATATCAATCATTCTAGCAGTAATTACATTAACAGAACTTGCCAAAGCATCTTTAAGGGTTAGCATGCCACCATATTTTTCTCCAGAATTTTTGGGTGTCCAATCTTTTTCGGAGCCATATTTATCTTTAGAAATTGTATAGGGTGTGTTTGGAAAACTATCGCATGGCGATAATTTTAATTGATTGATTGCTGTTGCATACACAAAAGGTTTGAATGTAGAGCCTACTTGTCGCTTTTGTTGTTTTACTGCATCAAACTGAAAATGTTTGTAATTTATTCCACCAACCCATGCTTTTACATGACCTGTTTGCGGTTCAATTGACAAAAGACCAGATCGCAAAAAGTGTTTATAATAACGGATTGAATCATAAGGAGTCATTATAGTGTCGATGTCTCCTTTCCAAGAAAAAACACGCATTTCGGTTTTCTCTCTAAAAGTTTCCCTAATTTCTTTTTCTGATTTTCCTTGTGCTTTTAAACGCTTCCACCTAGTAGAGCGTTTCATTGCTTGTAACATTAACCTATTAATTTCTTCTTTTTTTATTTCGTAAAAAGGGGCTGTTTTATTTCTTTTTTGTTCCTTAAAAAAGATGCGTTGTAAATTAGACATGTGTTCTTGTATGGCTTCTTCTGCATATTGTTGCATTTTAGAATCTAGCGTAACATAAATTTTTAATCCATCTCTGTGCAGGTTATATTTTTCTCCGTCTGGCTTTGGGTTATTTTTTATCCACCCTTTTAAAAAGCCTCTTAAATATTCTCTAAAATAAGTTGCAGATCCATCGCTATGTCCTTCGCGATGTAGGTCAAGTCCTAAATCTAATTGTTGTAAAGAATCTTTTAATTTTGTTGAAATGAATTCGTTTTTTTCCATTTGCTTCAACACAACATTTCTTCGTTTAGTAACCATTTCTGGTCTTCTCAACGGATTAAAATAAGAGGAGTTCTTTAACATGCCTACCAACATTGCAGATTCTTCTTGAGTTAATTCAATGGGTTCTTTTCCAAAATAAATTCTAGACGCCGAACGAATTCCAACAGCTTGGTTAATAAAGTCATATTTATTAAGGTACATAGTAATAATTTCATGTTTGGTGTATTGGCGTTCCAATCTCACAGAAATTACATACTCTTTTACTTTTTGAAAAAAGCGTCCAACAATATTTTTAGATCCTTCACCATGAAAAAGCTGTTTAGATAGTTGTTGTGTGATTGTGCTTCCCCCACCACCACTTCCCAAAGTAGAGATAGCTCTAGCGGTTGACTTAAAATCAATACCTGAATGTTCAAAAAAACGTTCGTCTTCAGTAGCTACTAATGCATTTACTAAATTCTCTGGTATGTCTTTAAATTTTACTGGAGTTCTGTTTTGAAAAGCATATTTACCCAGGGTTTTTCCATCAATAGAAATTACTTCAGAAGCGAGATTTTTTTCAGGGTTTTCAAGTTCTTCAAAAGAGGGCATGTGACCCAAAGCACCAATAGATGCTAATAAAAAAGGAAGGGCCGCTACTAAAACACCGCCTATTAAAAGGCGCCAAAACCATTTTACATAGTTGAATGGACCTGTGCTTTTTTCTGCTGACTTTTTTGCCATGTTAAATTTAGGGTTTAATTGGTTACTGTTTCTATTCTAAAGCCAAGGTCTGTAACGCCTATTAACGAATCTAATGCTTTAATATTGCCAACTTTACGCATTGCTTGTTCAATTTTAACAGAATAAAGTCCTTTTTGGTTAAAGATGACGTTTTCTTTGTAAAAGAGCTTGTTCTCTTTAATATCGGTATAGCCAACGCCTAAAAAATTTCCAACTTTATCGGTCATTTCATATTCCAACGTATCAATCACTTTAAACCCATCAGGAAAACTGATTTTAGCAATAATAAAAAGGTTGCTAAACTCATAATCTTTGTTGTTTCTCAGGTTTAAAAAAAGGTTGTTTTTGGAAATTGTATCGTTAATTTCTACTTTAAATACTACTTGATTACTTCGTAGCCAAATATTGTTTTCCATTGATTGATATTCGTCAAATACTCTATTTGAATCACATGAAACAAACCCTAAAGCCATCAAAATTAAAAGGAAAGCGCTACGCATTATTCGTGTTGTTTTTATTTGGTCTTGGTTTTCTTTTATTCTTCTGATTTGGTTTATTATTGGAGTTCTGCGGTTGCTGTTTTCTTGGTTGATTTGGTTTCTTCTGATTTGGATTAGCGTTTTGTTTATTTGAAGGTTTTTTATTTCTATTTTTTCTTCGTTTGTTTCCTTTAGGTTGATCGAAACGTGTTAAACTATCTTCGCCAACGGCATCTTCAAAATTCACGGTCTTTTTTGGAGCCAGTTCTAATTCGAATTCTTCTAATGACGAAACCACTTCTCCGCCTTTATTGGCATCAATAATTTCATTCAATTGCTCTAAATCAAGTTTATACCATTTAAAAGAATCATCTTTATAAGTGTACCAAAATTCTTCTTTAAAAATATCCATTTTTACAAAAACGGCATCTCCTTTTTCTGTCTTCAAAACAACATCTTGTTTAGGAAAACCATTTAAAGCGTCTAAATACGTATCTAATTCATAGTTCAAACAACATTTTAATTTTCCGCACTGACCAGATAATTTTTGAGGATTTAAAGATAATTGCTGGTAACGTGCTGCTGCTGTATTTACCTTTCTAAAGTCCGTCAACCAAGTAGAGCAACATAATTCTCTTCCGCAAGAACCAATACCTCCAAGTCGGGCTGCTTCTTGTCGAAGACCAACTTGTTTCATTTCTACTCTAATACTAAATGCACTTGCAAAGTCTCTAATTAATTGACGGAAATCTACACGGTCTTCTGCGGTATAATAAAAGGTTGCTTTGTTGCCATCGCCTTGATATTCAACATCCGACAATTTCATTTTTAACCCTAAACGACCTAGAATTTCACGTCCTCTTCTCTGTGTTTCCGTTTCTTTATCTCTAGCTCTTTGCCAAATTTCAATATCTCGTTGTGATGCTTTTCTATAAATTTTTCGGACCTCTTCACTATCCAAAGCCACTCCTTTTTTCTTCATTTGAATTCGAACCAATTCACCAGTAAGAGTAACAGTACCAACATCATGGCCTGGAGAACCTTCAACGGTTATAACCTCTCCCATGCATAATTGCAAGTTCTCGTTTTTAAAGAAATGTTTCCGCCCGTTTTTAAAACGAACTTCTACAATATTGAATGGTGCTTGACCGCTAGGAAGCGTCATATTAGACAACCAATCAAAAACGGTAAGTTTATCACAACTTCCTGTAGCGCAATTTCCGTTGCTTTTACAACCTTTTGGAACGCCATTTTGATCAGTAGAGCAACTATTACAGCTCATAAATATATATTTTGAAATGCCTAATAATTTTATTTAAAAGACATTATAGGATTCATACTCTTTTTATCACTAATCTGTAAAGATATGGAAAAAGAAAAAGAGTTTAGAAAAAAATATAAGATTATGAAATTGTCCCTACTTTTTATATTTCAGAACTTCAGATCTGCCTTTTTTGAAAATTTTATTGCTGTTATGCGTCCCTTTTCTTAATGCTTTTTGCTCTTCAAAAGGTAAGTTTTTTACTTCTTTACAAGTATCGGAACAACACTTCTGCATTTTTTCTGAACAGGAATGACATTGAATAAATAACAAATGACATGCTTCATTATCACAATTAACATGCTCGTCGCTCGGCTTGCCACATTGATGACATTGCGAAACAACATCTTCTGAAATGCGTTCTGCTCTTCGATGGTCAAAAACGAAATTTTTACCAATAAACTTATTTTCTACACCTTCAGATTTTGTTTGTCTGGTATATTCAATAATTCCACCTTCCAATTGAAATACGTTTTTAAACCCTTTGTGTTTAAAATATGCACTCGCTTTTTCACAACGGATTCCGCCTGTGCAATACATTAATAAGTTTTTATCTTCTTTGTGGTTTTTTAAATCTTCTTCAATAATGTCTAAAGAATCTCTAAACGTATCAACATCTGGAGTTACGGCACCTTCAAAATGACCAATCTCACTTTCATAGTGATTCCGCATATCAACACAAACCGTATTTGGATTGGCTAACATTTCGTTAAATTCTTTTGCTTTCAAATGAACTCCGATATCGGTAACATCAAAAGTATCGTCATTTAATCCATCGGCAACAATTTTATTACGAACTTTAACCTTTAACTTTAAAAACGACTTATTATCTTGCTCAACAGCAATATTTAATCGAACATTTTCTAAAAAAGGAATGCTGTCTATGTATGTTTTAAAATCGTTGAAATTCTCAGCAGGAACCGATAATTGTGCATTAATTCCTTCAAAAGAAACGTAAATGCGTCCTAAAACATCTAATGCGTCCCAATTAATATATAATTGATCTCTAAAAATTTGTGGGTCTTTTATCTTATGATATTGATAAAAAGAAATGGTTAAGCGGTCTTTTCCCGCTTTATCTATTAATTCAGCGCGTTGTATTGCGCTTAACTTATTGTACAGTTGCATGCTATACTAATTTTAGTTAAACAATAATTTTGGCAAATATACATTTAATAACGATTTTGGAAGGGTAATTTGTTGAAATTGAATGTGTTTTTGTTAAATAATTAACAATTAGAAAAAAATTGGCAAAATATGTGCAAATCCTTTATTTATAGTAGTTTTTTCTAATCTTTGCAACCTTAAATTACTTAAAAGTAAAGTTATGAAAATCGCTGTAGTTGGTGCTACTGGAATGGTAGGTACTGTAATGTTAAAAGTGTTGGAAGAGCGCAATTTTCCTGTAACAGAATTAATCCCTGTTGCGTCTGCAAGATCTGCCGGAAAAAAATTGTCTTTCAAAGGAAAAGAATATACCGTTGTTGTTTTAGAAGATGCAGTAAAAATGAATGCTGATATCGCCTTGTTTTCTGCTGGTGGAGACACGTCTCTAGAATGGGCGCCAAAATTTGCTGCTGCCGGAACAACGGTTGTTGATAATTCATCCGCATGGAGAATGGATCCATCAAAAAAATTGGTGGTGCCAGAAATTAATGGTGATGTATTAACTAAAGAAGATAAAATTATTGCGAATCCGAATTGTTCAACAATTCAATTAGTGATGGCATTAGCTCCTTTACACGACAAATATAAAATGAAGCGTTTGGTAGTTTCAACGTATCAATCTGTTTCTGGAACGGGCGTAAAAGCCGTTCAACAGCTAGAAAATGAAACCAAGGGTATTGATGGCGAAATGGCATATCATTATCCGATTAACCGAAATGCGATTCCGCATTGTGATGTGTTTTTAGAAAACGGATATACCAAGGAAGAAATGAAATTGGTGAAAGAACCGAAAAAGATTTTACGTGACGATTCTTTTTCTGTTACGGCAACGGCAGTTCGTATTCCAACTTCTGGCGGACATTCAGAAGCAGTAAATGTTCAGTTTGAAAATGATTTTGAGTTGGGAGATGTTCGAAAGTTATTACATGATTTTCCAGGAGTTGTAGTCCAGGATAATTTAGATACAAATACCTATCCGATGCCTATTTATGCGCATAATAAAGATGATGTTTTTGTTGGAAGAATCCGTAGAGATGAATCACAACCAAACACCTTAAATATGTGGATTGTTGCAGACAATCTTCGTAAAGGAGCGGCTACAAATACCATTCAAATTGCAGAATATTTGGTGGAAAACAACTTAATATAAATTGCGTCATTCTGAACTTGATTCAGAATCACATCAATAATATTTACAACACAAAAACCGGTTTAGTGTGATGAAAGCCCTCTGATTTCTTAGAGGGTTTTATACTTATTTTCTTCTACGCTTATATTTATTTTGCCTTCTAGGCTCTTTCTTTTCTACAACATCTTTATCAAAAGTATTCTTTCCTTTTCCTGTATTTTTCCCCCTAGCGTCTTTCTTTTCTGTAACCGTTTTATTAAAAGAGTTCCTTCCCTTTCCTATACTCTGCCACTTAATTTCTTTCTTTTCTATCCTTTTCCCTCTCGAGTCTTTCACTTCTGTAACAGTGTCATCAAAAGTATTTTTTGCCCTTTTTGCTGATTTATTCTTCTTCCAACTATTATTTTCAGGAAGTAATACATCTAATAAATCGCCTCGGCCTAGTTTATTTAGTGTGCTTTTTATCCACGCTTTATTCTCTTTTTTATACCAAAAGAAAAAACGATGCTGCTCCTCTTTTTCTTTTTGAGTTTTTGGTGTCTTTGTCCGTTTCATGGTGTACGGATGATATCCGCTATAATAAATTACCGTAGCAACCGTCATTGGAGTTGGCGTAAACCCTTGAACTTGTTCTAACTGAAAGCCCATGTCTTTGGTTTCTGCAGCCAAGTTTGCCATATCTTCGACTTCGCACGCAGGGTGATTGGAAATGAAATACGGAATCAATTGCAACTTTAATTTGTTCTTGATATTTATCTTATCAAAGCGTTCTTTAAACATGTGAAAATATTTAAAAGACGGTTTTCGCATCAACTTTAAAACAGGATCAGAAGTGTGTTCTGGCGCGACTTTTAAACGTCCAGAAATATGATTTTTCATAACCTCTTCTGTATATTCATCTAATTCTTTTGGATCCGCATTTTTGTTGAATTCTGGCACCAACATATCATGCCGAATACCACTACCAATAAACGATTTTTTTATTTTTGGATGCTTATCAACCGCCTGATATAATTTAGTTAAAGGTTTGTGTGAAGTGTCTAAATTGCTACAAATTACTGGTGAAATACAAGAAGGAGCAACACATTTATCGCAGATAGATTGTATCTTCCCTTTCATCTTGTACATATTCGCCGAAGGGCCACCGATATCAGATAGATACCCTTTAAAATCTGGCATATTTGCAACGGTATCAACTTCTTTCAAAACAGATTCTTGACTACGACTTGCAATAAACTTTCCTTGATGTGCCGATATGGTACAAAAACTACATCCTCCAAAACATCCTCTATGAATATTGATGGAGAATTTTATCATTTCATAAGCCGGAATCGGTCCACGCTTATTGTATTTTGGATGCGGTAATCGTGTATAAGGTAACTCAAATGAAGCATCAATTTCGGCTTCAGTCATTGTTGGAAACGGCGGATTAATCACCAAGGTTCTATTTCCTACTTCTTGAAAAATACGTTTTGCAAAGAGCTTGTTAGACTCTTGTTCAATCACTTTAAAATTAGAAGCGAATGTTTTTTTGTCCTTTAAACATGCTTCATGAGAATTGATGGTTACATCTTCCCAATTTTTATTCTTCGGAATTTCTTCATCATTAGATAAAAAAACAGCCGTTTGTTTAATGGTTTTTATACTTTCAAATGGCACTCCTTTTTGCAACAACTCCACAATTTCTCGTAAAGGTTGTTCGCCCATTCCATAAACCAACATATCTGCTTTTGAAGTTTCTAATATGGTTGGTAATAATTTATCTGACCAATAATCGTAATGTGTAACTCTTCGAAGTGAGGCTTCAATACCGCCAATCAACACAGGAACATCAGGAAACTTCTCTTTTAAAATTTTTGAATATACCGAAGTGGCATAATCTGGTCGAAACCCTTTATCGCCATTTGGCGTATATGCATCTTTATCTCTTCGTCTTTTACTTGCCGTATAATTACTTACCATCGGATCCATACAACCTCCAGTCGCAGCAAAAAACAAACGAGGTTTGCCCATTTTGGTAAAATCCTGTAAATCGTCAGTCACACTTGGTTGCGGAATAATTGCGACTCTTAAACCATAACTTTCTAAGATACGACCAATAACTGCAGGGCCGAACGAAGGATGGTCTACATAAGCGTCTCCGCTAAATAGAATTACATCCAATGCTTCCCACTTCCGAAGTTTTACTTCTTTGTTAGTTGTTGGTAACCAGTCTGAAAGTTTGTGCATCATGATTTTGCAAAGATACGGAGAAAATGGTTTGGTTTACATCTTTGATTTAAAAAGAGTATATCGTACCCGTTGTGCATTTAAATAATGCTGATTTTCAAATTATTTATATTTCTATCAAAAACAAATTTATTGATGTATTGAATAACTGTTAATGAGGTTAATTTAGATAGTATTCTTGTCTTAAAACCTTGAAATGATTTAGCATAATTACGTCGTATCATAAATTGGTCTCAAAGTTGTGAAAACAAGGTCTCAATTCGCTTTCTTTTCTTTCTAAAAATGTAAGTTTGTTTTTTGTAATTATGTTAGTTTTTCCGCATTGGAACTTCTAGTTTTATTTGTTTACTCTCAAACAAATATAATTGATAGTCAGCACTTAAATATCCTTTATCTGCCAAAATCACACAATTATTAAACGGCTCTTTTATGTCTTTTAAATACACCTTGAATAGAACAAACTGCATGAATTTTGTAACCATAATAGTGCATGTTTTGGCTTGCACAAAAACCTCTGTTTGGTGCGCTATAAAATTCTTCTTTGCAAATTTACTGCTATTACTTCTAGACAATTCAGTTCTAATAAACTCCATTTCAAAAAATAATTTTCGCTTCCTTCTATTATAAACAGAGCGTTCAATCTTGTTTTTCAAATCAATTGAAATCTCTCTAAGCAATTGACATTCAATGTAAATACTTATATATTCTGCTGTTAAATTCATAGCAATCAATTCTATGTCTTTGAGTTTTGGTTTGCGTCTTTGTATCAAAAAAATTTCTTTTTCAGTAATTGTATTTAATACTTCTGATAACTATTAAAAAGAATGTAACTATTTAACCATCATTTGTATTTTATACGATTGATGACACGCAGTACAATTATTCAATAACGAATTTAATTGCGTTTGTGTTTGCTTCGTATTGAAATTTTCTTTGGTATTTTTTGCAATTTCATCAAACAAATCATGGGTAGAAAACCCAATTGTTTAAACCTTACAGGTAAGGTTTTCATTAATCCTCTAAACATTGAAAAATAGTTTAGAAATACTTGCTTTTATTTACTATTTTTGACAAAAATCTATAACATGAAACAATTTTACTTTTTAACAACTTTATTTTTATTAAATTTAACCAACCTAAATGCTCAAACAACATTCAATTGGGATACTGCTCCAATTAATAATGTAGGCAACATTACTGAGACCATTAATGGAATTACAACTACTTTTACTGGTTTATCTACAACATCCTTTTTTGATCCTGGAGGTTTTGGAGGGAGTTCGGGTAATATCGTTATTAGTAGTTCTGCTTCTACCGCTTCTACAAGTGTATCTTTTAGCTTTAGTGAAGCTGTAGATGTAGTCTCTATATTAGCTTTAGAGGGATTGGTGGGTGTTAATGTTGATTTCACTTTTACTCCTGTAGGTGGTAGTAACTCACCTGTTATAGCCTCTCTAGTTGACCGTGCTGCAGCAGTAAACTTAAATTGGACTGATGTAACTTCATTTACCGTATCTTCGGAAGGTAGTGTATTTGGTTTTGATAATTTAATTATTGGCACAGCTTTATCAACAGATGACTTTGCGTTAAAAACTATTAAAATTTTTCCAAACCCTTCAACTAACTTTATTCAAGTTTCAGGGCTATCAGAAGCAGAAAATTATAAAATATATACTATTTTAGGAACACAAGTATTGAATGGAAATGTTTCTGATGATGAAAAAATTGATGTTCAAAACCTAATAAAAGGGCTGTACTTTCTACAATTTGATGCGGGCAAAACCATCAAATTTATTAAACAATAATAACTACAAAAAACGCCCTTGAATTTCAAGGGCGTTTTTTAGTTATATAAACGAGGCTTATTTCTTTACTTTCAAAACTTCCTTAATAATTCGTTCCAATTCTGCTTTTGGCAAAGCACCTTGTGCCATTTGTGGCGCTTCGTTCATTGGAATAAATAACATAGATGGAATACTTCTAATTGCAAACGCCGCAGACAATTCTTTTTCTACTTCCGTATCAACTTTATAAATATCTATTTTACCTTTGTACTCTTCACTTAATTCTTCTAAAATTGGAGCAATCATTTTACAAGGGCCACACCAATCTGCATAAAAATCTATAATTGCAGGTTTATCGCCTTCAAATTTCCACTCTTTATTTTTTTCGAAATTAAAAACCTTTTCTAAAAAAGTTTCTTTTGTCAATAATTCTGTCATAATTTAATTTTTTAACTTCTTATTTGACGACAAAGTTAAGAGGAACTTACAATGGTTTTGGTAACATTGGTTACGTTATGCTTTCTATTAAAATCTGCTGATTATTAAAGGTTAATAGATCTCCTTTTGATTTGCCAAGTAATAATTTTCCTATTGGAGATTGAACTGAAATTGCAAAATATATTCCACCATTCGTTTCAATTTTACCAATACTAATTGCTAAATAATAGTTTGTCTGTTCTGTTTGAATAACACTTCCTAAACATACAATTTCTGAAATATTATTACTATTTATTCGATTTATTTGTTGCTGCATTTCATTCACAACTTTTAATTGCTGACCTGCCTTTTCCATTTCTAATTGTAACATTGCTCTGCCTGTTTCGTGCTTATCGCCTGCAGAACTTTTGGTTTCAGAACTCAACGCGTTTTTGTTTGACAGAATTGTTTGCTCAATAGTTTGTAATTTGTTGGTTACAAAATCTTGACAGACATTATATAATTCTTGTTTGATGTTCATTTTATTTATTAATTCTCATTGCGAATGAAATGAAGCAATCTGTTTTTAAAAATAGAGATTACTTCGTCATTCTTCCTCGTAATGACGTTAAACTAATTCTGCCAATTCTTTTCCTATTAAACTTCCAATTGCAACGCCCATTCCTCCTAAACGAACGCCGCAATACACATTGTTTGAAACTTGCTTAACAATTGCCTTTTTTTGTTCTCCAACGCCCATAATTCCACTCCATTGGTGTGCTATTTCAAAAGGTTGATTCGGAAGAATTACCTCTTTTAAAAGCGACTCCAGTTTATTTTGAATTAATTTTGTTGTATTAAATTCTGTTGTTTCTTCGCCCTTAAAATCAAGGTTTCTGCCTCCACCTAATAAAATACGATTGTCTATATTTCTAAAATAATAATAGCCTTCATCTAAATGAAAAGTTCCTTTTATTTTTAAGTTTTTTATGGGTTGTGTAATTAAAACTTGTGCTCTTGCTGGTTGTAAATCCTCATCCAAAAATTGTTTAGCAAAGCCATTTGTTGCAATAATAATTTTATCAGCCTGAAAAGAAAAGTTTTCCTTTAATTGAATGGTTCCAAAATCGTCAATAAAAGAAACATCGGCATTATTTAATATTTTAACTCCTAAAGTTTGCACTTTTTGCAGTAAGGTTTCCATCATTTTTCCGGTATCAATTTGCCCTTCTAGTTTGTTAAACACAGTCTTTTCTTTAACCTGAGAAAAACCAAATTCATGCTGTTGAATTGAAAACACATCTTCTTTAAAAATTGGTTTTAAATATTGATTTACTTCAGTTATTTTAGGAACTGTTTTCTCAAATAAATCTGATGCAGAATTAAACAATTCATAACCTCCTAATTGTTCGAAACCTATATTTTCATCGCCTAATGTTTGTTGTAAAAGAAACAATCCATTGCGTCGTTTTTCAATCAATTCAACAACTTCTTGTATGGAATGCGTTTTTAAGTCGCTTATAATTTCTGATAGACTTCCAAAACATGCAAACCCAGCATTTTTTGTGCTTGCTCCATTTGGTAATTGTCCTTTTTCCAACACAAGAATATTGCTTTTAGGGTATTTCTCTTTTAAAT
>CAZUFO010000015.1:19653-30150 GCA_964619615.1 uncultured Lutibacter sp.
AAAATCGCTGTATTTAATTTTTAAAGTTACCGTTTTTCCTGCTAGTTTAGATTTTTTTAATCGAACTTCTAATTCATCTGCAATTTTTTCAAGTCTTTCTAACATAAAAATTTCTGAAGTAAGGTTTGTTCTAAAAGTATGTTCTGCAGCAACCGATTTGGTAATTCTATTCGGATTCACCTTTCCATTATGAATTCCACGAACAATATTGTAATAATGACCTCCTGACTTTCCAAAATTTTTGATTAAAAATTCTTCTGATTTTTCTTTTAGATTTTCTCCAGAAAAAATTCCAAGATTATACATTTTTGTTGCGGTTACTTTTCCAACTCCATAAAATTTTTTAATGTCTAATTTTTCTAAAAATTCAATAGCGTCTTCTGGCAGAATGGTTTTTTGTCCGTTTGGTTTATTAATATCTGAAGCTATTTTAGCAATAAATTTATTGTATGAAATACCTGCCGAAGCGCGTAAACCTGTTTTATTAAAAATCTTCGTTCTTATTTCTTTAGCAATTATAGAGGCTGATGGGTTTCCTTTTTTATTTATCGTAACATCTAAATATGCTTCATCTAAAGAAAGAGGTTCTACCAAATCTGTGTATTCATAAAAAATAGTTCGTATCTGTTTTGAAATTTCTTTATATCTAGTAAATCTCGGAGAAACAAAAATTAAATGCGGGCAGTTTTTTATAGCCATAACTCCACTCATGGCAGATCGTACTCCAAATTTTCGCGCTTCATAACTTGCAGCAGAAACAACACCTCGCTCACCGCCTCCACCAACAGCAACTGGCTTTCCTCTTAATTTCGAGTTGTCAAGTTGTTCAACCGAAGCATAAAAAGCATCCATATCTACATGAATAATTTTACGGGATGTGTTTATTTCAGCCATCATTCAAATATAAATGAAAAGACAGTAATTGTTATGCCTTTTTAAATTTATCCTTATATTTGGAATCCTTATTTTTTAACTTAAAATTATTTATTATGAAAAAAATACTATTTGTATTATCTATTACATGTTTTATCGGGTTTTCTAATTCTGCTAAAGCACAAACATTATCTGGATTAAAAAAATCAATTCCGACTAGCGTATCATCAAACGATGTAAGTTCTACTCAAATGAAAGCTATGTTTGACTCACCCGAAGCGCAGAAAAAGATCAAAGAAGAAATAATAAACAATCCTGAATTGAGGGATCAAACGATTGATTATTTAAAAAACAACCCTGAAACAAAAAAACAGGTTATTGAGGCAATCAAAAAGAATCCTACAGTAAAAAAGAAGGTTATGCAATATATTATGAACAATCCTGAATTGATGAAAAAAGCAATGGATTATATTAAAAACAATCCTGCGCTTTTGAAAAAAGCAATGGGCTTAATTGGAATGTAATCTTTTGATTTTACAAAATAAATAAAGGGTGTTATTTGTTAAAATAACACCCTTTTATATAAATAATATTACGTTTAAACTACTCCCTGCGCTAACATTGCATCTGCTACCTTAACAAAACCAGCAATATTTGCTCCTTTTACGTAGTTTATATAATTTCCTTCTTTACCGTATTCAATACAAGAATCGTGGATATCTTCCATAATAGCTTTCAATCTATCATCTACTTCTTGACGTGTCCAACTAATTCTCAAAGAGTTTTGCGACATCTCTAAACCTGATGTTGCAACACCTCCTGCGTTTGAAGCTTTTCCTGGAGCAAATAATATTTTTGCTTGATGAAATTCATAAATTGCTTCTGGTGTAGAAGGCATATTTGCTCCTTCAGCAATACAAGTACAACCATTTTGGATTAATGTTTTTGCGTCATCTTCTCCTAATTCATTTTGAGTAGCACAAGGTAAAGCAACATCACAAGTATGTTTCCAAGGAGTTTCTCCTTTTACAAAAGTTGCAGAAGGATATTTTTCTAGATACTCAGAAATACGTGCTCTTTTTTCGTTTTTCAAATACATTACATATGCCAATTTATCAGCATCAATTCCATCTGCATCATAAATATGCCCTGATGAATCTGATAATGTAACAACTTTACCGCCTAATTGTGTTACTTTTTCAGCAGCGTATTGCGCAACATTTCCAGAACCAGAAATCACCACTGTTTTACCAGTAAAATCTTGTCCTTGAGTTTTTAACATGCTTTGTGCAAAATATACCGTTCCGTAACCTGTTGCTTCCGGTCTAATTAATGAGCCTCCCCAAGTTCTTCCTTTACCCGTTAATACTCCAGTAAATTCGTTTCTCATTTTTTTATACATGCCAAATAAGAATCCTATTTCTCTTGCTCCAACGCCTATATCTCCAGCAGGAACATCTGTATTTGGTCCTATATGACGACATAATTCAGCCATAAAACTATGACAAAAACGCATAATTTCATCATCTGATTTTCCTTTAGGATCAAAATCTGAACCACCTTTACCACCACCCATTGGCAATGTTGTTAATGAGTTTTTAAATACTTGCTCAAAAGCTAAGAATTTTAAAATACTCATGTTTACAGATTTATGAAAACGCAAACCTCCTTTATATGGTCCAATTGCTGAATTCATTTGAATACGGTATCCACGATTTACATGAATCTCGCCATTATCTGCAACCCAAGGAACACGGAATGTAATTGAACGCTCTGGCTCAACCATTCTTAGTAAAATATTTTTTCCGTAATAAATTTCCTTATCAATAATATAAGGGATTACCGTTTCTGCTACTTCATGTACAGCCTGTAAAAATTCTGGTTCATGTGGGTTTCTCTCTTTTACCAGGTTCATGAAATTCGAAATTACTTTTTCCATAATTTTGAGTGTGTTATATTATGTTTTTAACAATTGAATGTGCAAATATACTTAATTCGGTATTTATACCTTCTTATTTTATCAATATATTATTTTAGTTTATTACGAAAAAATTGTTCTAAATTCTCTTGATGGCTTTGTTCTGCTTTCTAAACAAAAAAATGTAAATTTGCAGACTAATTTCACTCACAAAAATGTTAGATAAGGTTACGGAATTAATTGGTGATGTTCAAGCGTTTAAAGCAACATCAAAAGAAGAAATTGAAGCGTTTAGAATCAAATATTTAGGAAATAAAGGCTTATTAAAAGAACTGTTTTCTGAATTTAAAAATGTAGATGCATCATTAAAAAAAGATTTAGGTCAGGCATTAAATAAGTTACGTACTTCAGCTACTGAAAAAGTACAGGAATTAAATGATTCTATTGAAAGTAAACAAACTTCTAAAAGTTTTTATGGCGATTTAACAAGGCCATCTGAACCAATTGAATTAGGTGCTCGTCATCCTATTTCAATAGTTAAAAATAGAATTATTGAAGTGTTTTCTAAAATTGGTTTTACTGTTTCTGAAGGACCTGAAATTGAAGATGATTGGCATAATTTTACTGCTTTAAACTTGCCTGAGTACCATCCTGCAAGAGATATGCAAGACACCTTTTTTATTGAAAAAGATCCAGATTTATTGCTTAGAACTCACACAAGTTCTGTTCAGGTTCGGTATATGGAAAATAACAAACCGCCTATTAGAACAATTTCTCCGGGGCGTGTGTTTAGAAACGAAGATATTTCGGCAAGAGCACACTGTATTTTTCATCAAGTTGAAGGATTGTATATCGATACCGATGTTTCTTTTGCTGATTTAAAACAAACGCTTTTATACTTTACAAAAGAGATGTTTGGGAAGTCTAAAATAAGACTACGTCCATCTTATTTTCCGTTTACAGAACCAAGTGCCGAAGTTGATATTTATTGGGGATTAGAAACTGAAATTGATTATAAAATTACCAAAGGAACTGGTTGGTTAGAGATTATGGGCTGCGGAATGGTAGACCCTAATGTCTTAGAAAACGCCAATATAGATTCTGAAAAATATACGGGCTATGCATTCGGAATGGGAATTGAGCGTATTGCAATGTTGTTATATCAAATACCAGATATTAGAATGTTTTATGAAAACGATGTGCGTTTCTTAGAGCAATTTAAGTCGGTATTGTAAATTCTGTTTTTTGTTGATTCGTTTAATTGTTTAGATGAAAAAAGATATTCAAATACCCGAAGTTACAAATGTGTTTATGGCGGTTGTAAAAGAGTACAATACTACTTTTAGAACTGATGACTGGTATGTATATATCATCAATAACAAGTCTGTTGATTTAGAAATGGTGTTGATTGTTTCTCGTGGTTTTGATGAAAAAGATTCCACCTCAACAATGCGACATAAAATTGAAAAAATGCCTGCAAATTCTTATGCAAAGGTTGAATTAATTCAACCTGAATTATTTAAACTTGATAATGAGTTTAGCGTTTCTTTTTTTGAAGACAATCAACTATTTGAGAAAAAATTTACTTTTAAAAAAGGAAGTATTAGTAATGGTGCTTTAAGAATGGTTTCTGAACTAAATAAAAAAGGGGTGCTTAAAAAGTAACTAATTTCTAATTAATCTATCAAATCTGTTAACTTTTTAAATGTTTTTTTTGCGTTTTTCCCTTCATATAACACTCCATAAACTGCATCAATAATCGGTGTTTTTGCGCCATTTTTTTGATTTATTTTATAGGCGCTTTTTGTAGCGTAATATCCTTCGGCAACCATTATCATTTCAAATTGAGCGGCTTTAACGGTATATCCTTTACCAATCATATTGCCAAACATTCTATTTCTACTAAAAGTAGAATATCCTGTTACTAACAAATCCCCTAAATAGGCTGAATTGTTAATGTTCCGCTTCATTTTATGCACTTTTTTAATAAAGCGTTTCATTTCTCTAATTGAATTTGACATTAACACCGATTGAAAATTATCTCCATAACCTAAACCATGCGCAATACCCGCTGCAATTGCATAAATATTCTTTAACATCGCTGCATATTCAGTTCCGATGATATCATCAGAAACCTTTGTTTTTATATAATCGCTCGCTAAACAATCGGCAATAACTGCTGCTTTATTTTCATCTTGACTCGCAATTGTCAGATAAGATAATCGTTCTAAAGCAACTTCTTCCGCGTGGCATGGCCCTGTAATTACACCAATATTTTCAAACGGAACTTTTAGTTTATCATGAAAATGTTCTCCTACAATTAATCCGGTTTCTGGAATAATTCCTTTAATAGCAGAAAATAAAATTTTTCCTTTTAAAGAAACCTTAATTTTATCTAATTCTGCCTGAACAAAAGCAGAAGGAATTACAAAAATTAAATAATCTGCATATTCAATCAACTCATTAATATCACTCGATATTTTTAATTGATTTGTGTTAAATTCTATTGAAGATAAATATTTTGGATTGTGTTTATTCTTTTTAATATATTCTAAAGATTGTTCATTTCTGATATACCAACCTACGGTATCTAAGTTTTCACACAGCATTTTTACAATGGCTGTTGCCCAACTTCCGCTACCAAAAACTGCTATTTTAGGTTTGTTATTCATTTATAGATTTGTTTGAATTTCAAAAATACTATTTTTAACTTTATATTATTGCTATTTCATATATTTGTATTCGACGCCAGTTCGTGTGAAGTTCTTGAAAAGGATTTTGTATCGAGAATTTTATTTTAATAAAAACACTTTGTTCTCTATACAATTTTCCTCCGTTTCACTTTAAAAAAATCACTCGAACTGACGCTAAATTTCTAAAGAACTTTATTTTTTGAGCACACTAAAACGTTTTTTAAAAGACACTATTATTTATGGAATTGCGGCTGTTTTGCCACGAGTCATAAATTTCTTATTGGTTCGTGTTCATACAGATGCTTTACCTCCCGATAGTTTTTCTGAAAACACCTATTTCTATATTTGGGCGGCATTATTTTCCGTTTTATTAACCTTTGGAATGGAAACTGCCTTCTTTAGATTCTATAGCAAAGAAAAGAAAAAAGATGTTTTAATTTCTACTGCTTTTATAAGTATGCTTTTTATGATAGGTTTTTTTATCGTCCTATTAAGTGTGTTTTTTGATTCTTTTCTAAATTTTTTTAACTTTCAAAGTAACCCTTTACGGTTAAAATTATTTATAGGAATTTTAGTGTTAGACACTATCGCAATGGTACCATTTGCTTATTTACGCGCATCGAATAGACCCGTAAAATATGCTATTATTAAACTAATAAATGTTGCAGTAATTGTTATAATAACTCTTCTTGGTTTAAAATATATTCCTGAATTTATTGAAGAAGGAACATCACTTCCAACTATTATAACAGACAACTATTTTAAAACACCTAAGGTTAATTATATATTTATTGCTAATATTTTTGGATCTGCGCTTTCGTTTCTTTTATTACTTCCTTATTTATTAAAATTCAAGTTTCAATTTGACTTTGATTTACTTAAAAAAATGTTGCGTTATAGTTGGCCAATAGCTGTTGCTGGAATTGCGTATGTTATTAATGAAAACCTAGATAAATACTTAATAAAACAATTAATTGGAGATTCTGAAATGGGTATTTATGCAGCGTGCTATAAGTTAGCCATCTTTATGAATTTATACATTATGGCATTTCGTTTAGGTGCAGAACCTTTCTTTTTTAACCATGCTGATAAAAAAGACGCCAAAGAAACCTATGCTAGAATACTTAATTATTTTGTTATTATTGGTGCATTGGTGTTTGTTGGAATTGTGGTTTATATTGATATTCTTAAGGAATTATTTATCAATAAAGAATACTGGTCGGCTATAAAAATTGTACCAATTGTATTGTTGGCTTATTTATTTTTAGGGATTTATCACAACTTAGCCATTTGGTATAAACTGACAGATAAAACACGATTCGGAATGTATTTTTCAATTATTGGCGCAATCATAACCATTATTTTAAATCTTTGGTTAATTCCTAAAATTGGAATTATGGCGGCCGCTTGGGCTACTTTATTAGCTTATGGAACCATGACTGTAATCTCTTATTTTATTGGAAAAAAACACTACCCAATAAATTATAATATCAAAAAAATGGGAATTTATTTAGGAGCGTCTATTTTAATTTGTGTAATTTCATTTCTAAAATTTAGAGGTGATTTTGGGGTTTCTACCTTACTCCTATTAATTTTTGGTGGAATTATATATTGGAATGAAAGAAAAGAAATACAATTAATCTTTAAAAAATAAAAACATTCATCTGGTTGACACCTCGAGCGCTGCCGAGAGACTATTAAAAAAGGTTTTGACTCCGCTCAACCACTTAAAAAACAAAAATGAAGATACAAATAATCAATACGTCAAAACACGAATTACCAAGCTATGAAACCATCGCTTCTGCAGGAATGGATTTACGTGCAAACATAGAAGAATCTATCACTTTAAAACCGCTGGAAAGAACCATTGTAAAAACGGGGCTTTTTATTGCGTTACCTATTGGAACAGAAGCGCAAGTACGGCCAAGAAGTGGATTGGCAGCCAAAAATGGAATTACCGTTTTAAACGCTCCTGGAACTGTTGATGCAGATTATAGAGGTGAAATTGGAGTGATTTTAGTTAATTTATCGAATGAAGATTTCATTATAAATAATGGGGAGCGTATTGCGCAATTAGTGATTGCAAAACATGAGCGAGCAGATTGGCAAGAGGTTTCGGAACTTAATGAAACAGAGCGAGGATCGGGCGGATTTGGAAGTACTGGACTTTAAAAATATAATATTTTTATTATATTTGTAACTTAAATTTTAAAAATTATGATTTTAGGAGTATCAGAATGGCTTAGTGGAAAACTCGGTTGGAAAACATCTCATATACGAATTGCTTTTGTTGTTTCGGTTCTATTTGCTGGATTCGGTGTTGGTTTATATTTGATTTTATGGTTAGTAAAAATGTTTTCTAAATAACCTTTTAAGTAAAACAAAAAATCCCCGATTTATTCGAGGATTTTACTATTATTTTTCTGAAATAGCAACTAGAATTTTTGCTTCTAACTCATCTGATAAATCAGGGTTGTCTTTTATTAGTTCTTTAACAGCGTCTCTACCTTGACCTAATTTTGTTTCGCCATAACTAAACCATGATCCGCTTTTTTTAACAATACCATATTCTACCGCTAAATCTAAAATTTCTCCTACTTTAGAAATTCCTTTACCGTACATAATATCGAACTCTGCTATTTGAAAAGGTGGTGCTACTTTATTTTTTACAACCTTAACTTTAGTCATATTTCCTATAACTTTATCGCCATCTTTAATTTGTGTTCTTCTTCTTATATCTAAACGAACTGATGCATAAAATTTTAATGCATTACCACCGGTTGTTACTTCTGGATTTCCGAACATCACACCAATTTTTTCACGTAATTGATTGATAAAAATAACGGTGCAATTTGTTTTACTAATCGTTCCTGTTAATTTACGCAATGCTTGAGACATCAATCTTGCATGTAAACCCATTTTAGAATCTCCCATTTCTCCTTCAATTTCACTTTTAGGAGTTAAGGCAGCAACAGAATCAATTACAATAATATCAATAGCTCCAGAGCGAATTAAATTTTCTGTAATTTCCAACGCTTGCTCACCATAATCTGGTTGAGATATAATTAGATTATCAATATCTACTCCTAAATTTGCAGCATAAAAACGGTCAAAAGCATGTTCTGCATCAATAAAAGCGGCTATTCCACCTGTTTTCTGAGCTTCCGCAATAGCATGTATTGCTAAGGTTGTTTTACCTGAAGATTCTGGGCCATATATTTCAATAACTCTTCCTCTAGGGTAACCGCCAACACCTAATGCTAAATCTAATCCTAAAGAACCTGTAGAAATTGCTTCAATATCTTGATGCGCAACATCACCCATTTTCATCACGGCACCTTTACCATAAGTCTTATCTAATTTATCTAAAGTAAGTTGTAATGCTTTTAATTTTGCTGCTTGTTCTTTATCTGTCGCCATGTTTTCGGATTAAAAATTAATATTAGTAAGAACGCTAAATTACAAAAAAGATGTTGAGTTTTAGAAATGAAAAATAGTAAATACTAATAAAGTTTAAGTTACTGATTATGAACTCATTTAAACTTTTTGGATTTAACCGAAAAATGATGCTTTTGTAACCAGTGTTTTATTTTTTTACCGCAAGGAACGCAACGTTTCTTTGCAAAGGACGCTATGACTAATTTGTTGTTTTTTAGTGCTTTGCGAACTTAGCGTATTTCTTAGCGATCCTTGCGGTTAAATCATAAGGTTGATAATCATTCTATTACGATATTATTAATGGCTGAATAGTTACCTAAAAAAACGAAAAATATATTGCTAAATAATAATTTCATAAACCATTTTTATATGAGGAATTCCATCTTCTAAATACTCCTCTCCTACTTGTTTAAAACTATGTGATTCATAAAATTTTTGCAAATAGACTTGAGCGCTTATAGTAATTTTTTTGGTGTTATATTTTTCTTTAATAGTTTGAATACTTACTTCCATTAATTGGTGTCCATAACCATCTTTTCTATAACTTTTTTGTACTACTACTCTGCCAATACTGGCTTCTTTAAAATAATCTCCAGGACCAAATATTCGTGTATATGCAATAATTTTATTGTATTTAATAAAGTATAAATGTAGTGCTTTTTCGTCTTTATTATCTAAATCTTGATACACACAATCTTGTTCTACCACAAACACTTCACTCCGTAATCGCAAAATAGCATACAATTCTGTGGAGGTTAATTCTTGAAATGTTTTTATGATAGGTTTTATCATTCTAACACTTTAAATAAATTTTATCTACACGTGTTTGGTGTCTTCCACCTTCAAATTCTGTATTTAAAAATATTTTTACCATTTCTATTGCTTGTGGAATAGCTGTATATCTTGCAGGAATACATAAAATATTTGCATTGTTATGTAGTTTAATCAACTCCACAATTTCTTTATTCCAACATAAACCTGCACGCACATTCGGGTATTTATTTGCTGTCATAGCAACACCATTTGCACTACCACATAAAAGAATTCCTAAATCTACTTTTTTATCATTTACAGCACTTGCTACAGGATGTACAAAATCTGGATAATCTACACTATCTAAAGAATCGGTTCCATGATTAATAACCGTAATATTCTGAGATTCTAAATATTTAATTATAGCGAATTTATAGTCAGGCCCAGCATGATCATTTCCAATAGCAATCTTCATAATAGGTGTATTTTAAGTTTAAACAAAAATACAAAAAGGCTTTATTAACAACTAAAATTATTATTGTTAATAGCGTTATTATAATTGTTTGAACATCAATATATTTAGGTTAATTTATAAATGTGGATAAGTAAGTACTTATAAAAGACAACTAAATTTGGTGGATAAATTATTTTTTATAATACTCAACTATATTTTCAATATCAAAATTTAGTTACAGTTATTTAACCGCTATTTGTTAACTACAAAAAGAAGGTTTATTAACATTTATATTCACTTTTTTTATCTTCATTTTTATGTTATTATAGCTATTAACAGTCTGTGAATAACCTATAAAATTTATATGA
>CAZUFO010000016.1:0-25864 GCA_964619615.1 uncultured Lutibacter sp.
GAACAGCCAATACATTTTCTAATTCTGCAGAAATATCTGAACCATTATCCCACAAATGTGCCTCTGCACTTACACTTCCTTTTGGTCTAGCATCTGCGTCTGACAAGTATTTTAATCCGCTTTCAAAAGCAGCGTCTAAAATACTTTGAAGCTCTTTATCTTCGTTTTCTAAAAATTCCTGATACGAATACGCAACCGTTACTTTATCCCAATCGCCTATTCCAACAGCATACGCATTAGAACAATCTATTTCACCATCTTTAACAGATAACATTGGATGTGGATAATCCATCACAGAGGCTCTATTGTTTGTGCTTGCAGCAAAATTATGCGCAAATCCAATGGTATGTCCAACTTCATGTGCCGACAATTGCCGTATTCTTGCCAACGCCATTTCTAAAGCAAATACATCATCTGTATTATTATTTGCATACGGTGCTTGCAATGCTTGTGCAATTAAAAAATCTTGACGAATACGCAATGAACCTAAACTTACATGTCCTTTTATGATTTCGCCTGTTCTCGGATCTGAAATACTACCACCGTAACTCCAACCACGTGTAGAACGGTGCACCCACTGAATTACATTGTATCTCAAATCTAACGGATCTGCACCTTTGGGTAATATTTTTACTTGAAAAGCATCTTTATATCCAATCGCTTCAAATGCTTGATTCCACCAACGTGCGCCATCTAACAATGCAGAACGAATCGGTTCTGGAGCACCTGGGTCTAAATAGTAAATAATTGGTTCTTTGGCTTCACTAATTTCAGCAGTTGGATCTTTTTTTTCTAAACGATGCCGATACACAAACCGTTTTGTGATAGATTGATTTACAGGTGTGGCATAATCCATATAAGACATTGCATAAGAACCACATCTAGGATCAAACGGTCTTGTTTTATAATCAGAATCTGGCAATTCTACAAAAGAATGATGTTGATATACAGTTACAGAAGAAGCATCTGGAGCAACACTTTTGATGTTTTTTCCAGTCGCTTTTCCTTTAAAAGTTAACAGAACATCAAACTCAACATTTTTAGGAAAAGCCTTTGTTCTTTCTAAATTAAAAGCACTCCGAGTTGTGTCAAGCAAATAATTTCCTTGTTTCTTTTTACTTAGCGTTGTTGCAACACCATGAGCATCACGCATAAAAAAACTAGTTGCATCCACTAAATAAGTATTATTATTTGTTTCTTTTATGATAAAACCATGTAATACAGATTTTGCAAAAGCTTCTTCAATAGATTTACGCTCTTCATCATTTTCAGTAATTGCTCTAAAACGCTGATTTGGTTGAACTAATAAAATTTTATTCCCGGCTTTTTGAAATTTCACCACCACTCCATTTCCTAACTGACCTCTATCAATACCAATGTCATTTGAGCCCAATCCTTCAGCCATGGCGTGCACATATAAAAACTCAGCCTCTAAATTTTGAATTTCCAGATATATTTTATCTTCACTATCAACATAATAGAATGTAAAATAGCCTTCAAACTTAGTTACGCCATCTTTATCTTTTAAAAATTGAGAAAATGTATTTTGAAAAATAAATAGCAAGAGTATAAGAATTGTAATTTTTTTCATGATATAAAATTTGGTTAAAATTAATCAATAAGTACGACAAATTCAATTCGTATTCCAATTTCAAATCGAAAATAAACACTTATTTTTGTTTTATGATTACGAGTGACCATATAAAAGACATTGCAATACGAATAACCAAATTAAGAGGCTATTTAGACATTGACAAAAAGTTAATAGAAATTTCTAACGACGAAGAGCAAACTGCCAATCCAGATTTTTGGAATCACCCGAAAGATGCAGAAGCATTTATGAAAGTCCTTCGAGGTAAAAAGAAATGGGTAGACAACTACAATACAGTAAAAACCTTAAATGACGATTTAGAAGTGCTTCTTGAATTTTTTAAGGATGAATTGGCAACTGAAGAAGAAGTTACCAAACACCATACAAAAACAATTAAATTATTAGAAGACATTGAGTTTAGAAATATGCTTTCAGAAGAAGGCGATAATTTAAGTGCAGTATTGCAAGTTACTGCTGGTGCTGGCGGAACTGAGAGTTGCGATTGGGCAGAAATGCTTCTCCGTATGTATATGATGTGGAGCGAAAGCCAAGGATTTAAAGTACGTGAACTCAATTACCAAGCTGGTGATGTTGCTGGAATTAAAACGGCTACCATAGAAATTGATGGAGAATTTTCATTCGGATATTTAAAAGGAGAAAATGGAGTGCATCGTTTAGTTCGTATTTCTCCATTTGATAGTAATGCCAAACGACACACGAGTTTTGCCTCGGTATATGTATATCCACTAGTTGATGATACTATCGAAATTAAAATCAATCCTGCTGATATAGAAATTGTTACATCACGTTCAGGCGGAGCTGGTGGGCAAAATGTGAATAAAGTTGAAACAAAGGTTCAATTAACACACAAACCAACTGGAATTAGAATTTCGTGCTCAGAAACACGTTCTCAACATGAAAATAGAGATAGGGCAATGCAAATGCTTCGTTCTCAGTTGTATGAAATGGAATTGAACAAGCAACGAGAAGCAAGAAGCGATATTGAAGCTAGTAAAATGAAAATTGAATGGGGAAGCCAAATAAGAAATTATGTAATGCATCCTTATAAATTAGTGAAAGATGTTAGAACGGGCCATGAAACTGGCAATGTTCATAACGTAATGAATGGCGAAATTGATGAATTTTTAAAAGCCTTTTTAATGCTGAACGGGCAAAAAAGCGAAAGCAATGAACTCTAAAATAGATACCATAATTTTCGATCTTGGTGGCGTTTTGGTCGATTGGGACCCACAAAATTTGTATCGAAAAATATTTAAAACACAAGAGGAAGTAGATTGGTTTCTCAGCAGTGTTTGCACTTCAGAATGGAATATAGAACAAGATGGCGGACGTTTGATTGCTGATGCAGTTGCATTAAAAACAATTGAGTTTCCAGAATACAAAAACCAAATCGAACAATTTTACAAACGCTGGGAAGAAATGTTTAGTGGAATTATTGAAGAAAATGTAGAAATTCAACAAAAACTAATTGCAAACCCAAATTACAAAGTATATGCTTTAACCAATTGGAGTGGAGAGAAATGGGATAAAGCTTTAGAATTATTCCCTTTCTTTAATGATTTTGATGGAGTTGTTGTTTCAGGAATTGAAAAAACCAGAAAACCATTTGATGCTATTTATCAATTAATTTTAGGGCGCTACAACATAAACCCAGCAACTACTTTATTTATTGATGATAATATTGACAACGTTATTGCTGCTCGCAAAAATGAAATTACTGCAATTCATTTTACTGGAGAAATAAAATTAGAGATACTTCTTGAAAAATTGAATATTTTTATTTAACTAATCAGCTACGCATATATGAATGCACCTATAAACAAAGAATTATTAAACAAGAAAGCAACTTATAACATTAAGTGCAGATGATATAAACTCATTGAGTAATTATTAATTAAGAGAGACAACGATTCTTTTGAGTTTCACCTATAGATTTAATCAAAGTAAAAAAGACCGCTCCATAAAGATAAATAAAAATGATAATTAAAGAAAATTACTAAACACCACTATGATAAAAATATATCACAATCCGCGTTGTAGCAAAAGTCGCCAAGGACTTGAAATATTAGAGAACTCAAAAATAGATTTTGAAATTATTAAGTATTTGGAAACTCCACCTACAATTACAGAACTAACCGAACTTATCAAACTATTAAACATTACTCCCATTCAATTAATTAGAAAAGGAGAATCTATTTGGAAAGAAAAATTTAAAAGAGAAACACTTTCTGATGAGCAAATTATTAAAGCGATGGCTGCCTATCCAAAATTAATTGAACGTCCAATTGTTATTGATGGTAACAAAGCTGTAATTGGAAGACCGCCTACTTTAATAAAAGAGTTGCTCTAATTTTAAAACACAAAAAAGGCTCTGAAAATTCAGAGCCTTTTGTAACTTATTATATAATTATATTATTCCTCAAAAACCGCATCAGCAGTTTTTTCTTGCTTTCTATATTTCCATTCTTCTCTTAAATAACCTACAATCCAATATGGTATAACAAAGGTCATTAAAAATAGCATCAACCAAAAACCCATTACAAAAATAGTTAAGAAAAGTAAAAATCCAGAATATTGAGATAAGTCCATAGTTTATGTTCGTATTTGTAACATTGCAAAATTACTATTATTTTTTATTTAATTTACTTTTTTGATGAAATTATTTTCTAATTAAAATCTCATAAACCACACATATTATTTTGTCATTTAGTAACTTTGTAACTCAATATTTTTACAGATGAGTTTTAGAATAGAAAAAGATACCATGGGAACTGTTAATGTTCCGTCAGATAAATATTGGGGCGCACAAACAGAACGCTCTCGAAATAATTTTAAGATTGGTAGTGTAGCATCAATGCCTTTAGAGATTGTTTATGGTTTTGCTTATCTAAAAAAAGCAGCAGCCTATGCAAATTGCGAATTAGGAGTGTTACTTTCTGAAAAAAGAGATTTAATTGCAAAGGTTTGTGATGAGATACTAAACGGAAAGCATGACGATCAATTTCCTTTAGTTATTTGGCAGACAGGTTCTGGTACGCAAAGTAACATGAATGTAAACGAAGTAATTGCTAACAGAGCACATGAAATTGCTGGAAATATTATTGGTGAAGGCGATAAAACAATTCAGCCGAATGATGATGTAAACAAATCACAATCATCAAACGACACATTTCCAACGGGTATGCATATTGCCTGTTATAAAATGGTGGTAGGAACTACCATTCCAGGAGTTGAGAAACTTCGAGACACATTACAAAACAAATCAGAAAAATATAAAGATGTTGTAAAAATTGGGCGGACACATTTAATGGATGCTACGCCACTTACTATTGGACAAGAATTTTCTGGTTATGTATCACAATTAAATCATGGAATTAAAGCCTTAAAAAACACCTTAGCACATCTTTCTGAATTAGCTTTAGGCGGAACCGCAGTTGGAACAGGATTAAATACACCTGCTGGTTACGATGTGTTAGTTGCAAAATACATTGCTGATTTCACAAATCAACCATTTATTACCGCTGAAAATAAATTTGAAGCACTTGCTGCACATGATGCTCTTGTAGAAACTCATGGAGCATTAAAGCAATTGGCCGTTTCATTGAACAAAATAGCAAATGATATTAGAATGATGGCTTCTGGGCCACGTTCTGGAATTGGTGAGTTGATTATTCCAGCTAATGAACCTGGTTCGTCAATTATGCCTGGAAAAGTGAATCCAACGCAATCTGAAGCTTTGACTATGGTTTGCGCACAAGTTATGGGTAACGATGTTGCCATTACAGTAGGCGGAACACAAGGTCATTACGAACTAAACGTTTTCAAACCAATGATGGCGGCTAACTTATTGCAATCAGCAAGATTAATTGGCGATGCGTGTGTGTCATTCAATGATAATTGCGCAGTTGGTATTGAACCAAATCATACGGTTATTAATAAATTATTAAACAACTCTTTGATGTTGGTTACCGCTTTAAATACTAAAATTGGGTATTATAAAGCTGCAGAAATTGCAAATACAGCACATCAAAACGGAACAACTTTAAAAGAAGAAGCCGTTAGACTGGGTTATGTAACTCCTGAACAATATGATGAATGGGTTGTTCCTGGAGATATGACTAGCGGATTAAAGTAATTGAATTGAAAACGCTCATTATAAACATAAAAGAATTAATTCAAATTCGAGAAACTTCTATTAAAAAGGTTTCTGGAGATGAAATGAAAATATTACCTACTATTAAAGATGCTTATCTTTTAATAGACGATGATCTAATTGCTGATTTTGGATTGATGGTAAATATGCCTAAAATAAATATTAATAAAACCATTGATGCATCTGGTAAAATGGTATTACCGACTTGGTGTGATTCTCATACACATATTGTATATTCCGGCAACCGAGAGCAAGAATTTATCGACCGGATTAACGGTTTAAGTTATGAAGAAATTGCTAATAATGGTGGTGGAATCTTAAATTCAGCAAAAAAATTACAAGAAACATCAAAAGATGAATTATATAATCAATCTTCAATAAGATTGATAGAAGTTATGAAATTGGGTACCGGAGCAGTTGAAATAAAATCTGGTTACGGATTGACAAAAGATGCTGAATTAAAAATGCTTCGCGTAATTAAAAAACTCAACGAAAATTACCCCATTGAAATAAAAGCCACTTTTTTAGGTGCACATGCTATTCCTTCTGAATATAAAAATAACAAATCAGCATATTTGGATTGCGTTATTAATGAAACACTTCCAATAGTTGCTAAAGAAAACTTAGCAGAATTTATTGATGTTTTTTGTGAAACAGGTTATTTCTCAGTTGATGATACTGATCAAATTTTAACCGCAGCAAAACAATACGGATTGGTTCCTAAAATTCATGTAAACCAGTTTACAGCAATTGATGGTGTACAAATGGGTGTAAAACACAATGCTTTGTCTGTTGACCATTTAGAAATAATGAGGAATGAAGATATTTCGATTCTAAAAAACACAAACACAATGCCTGTTGCATTACCACTCTGCTCCTATTTTTTAAGTATTCCTTATACACCTGCAAGAAGAATTATTGATGCTGGTTTACCTTTAGCCATTGCAACAGACTTTAATCCAGGATCATCACCGTCTGGCAATATGAATCAGGTTGTTTCTGCTGCTTGTATTAAAATGAAAATGACGCCTGAAGAAGCCATTAATGCAGCAACTATTAACGGCGCTTATGCTATGAATTTATCAGATTCTTATGGAAGTATTACAAAAGGGAAAAAGGCAAATATAATTATTACAACTGAAATTCCGAGTTATGGATTTTTAGCCTACGCTTTTGGAAGTAATTGTATTGATACTGTTCTAATTAACGGAAAACCTGTAGTATAGTTAAGTACATATATCTAAAATCTTTCATCAAATTCCATTGCTCAACATACAACTTATTTATTACTATTTTTTGAGGCCATAACACGGTAGCATTATATTCTAATGGGTTTTCTTGTTTTGACAAAACAGTTTCTTCATCTGAAAACATTAACGTCGCTGGCCCTGTAATTCCTGGTTTTATAGAGAGTATTACTCTATCATTTCCCTTTAACTTATCAGCATATCCTTCAACATCTGGTCTTGGACCAACCATACTCATATCACCAATTAATACATTAAATAACTGTGGTAATTCGTCTAATTTAGATTTGCGAAGGAATTTTCCAAAAAGTGTAACTATAAATTCATCCGAAGAAGTTTTACGCATTGTTTTAATTTTAAACATGGTAAATATTCTTGCCTCCTGCCCGACTCTTTTTTGAAGAAACAGTCCAAATGATTTTGTAGAAAAAGAGGCTACTAAAATTAATAATAACAAAGGAATAAATACTGTTAAAAGTCCGATTAAAGAAAATAGAACATCAACAAAACGTTTTATTCTTTGTTGTGATACAGAAAGCATTATTTGGCACTTTGATATATTCTCTCAATAATATCAACAATTTTCATGCCCTCTAGCACATTAGTAGTAATAGCTTTTTTGTTTCTTAATACATCAATCACATTCTGAATTACAAAATGGTGATTTTGTGCAGATCCTTTATATGTTCCATAATCATTCCCGGGATTGGTAGGGAGTAATTCTGGCATTTCATAATTTTTGATATGGCAATATTCAACTTCGTTCATATATTGACCGCCAATTTTTACAGCGCCTTTTTCACCAATAATGGTCATCGAGCTTTCCATATTTGTATCCCAAAGCACGGTTGAAAAATTAAAACTACCAATTCCTCCATTTACAAATTCAAAGTTAACAATACCTGCATCTTCAAAATCGGTTAATTTTTGATGTTTAAAATCTTTCATCACCGATTTAATATTGGTAATATCTCCAAATAACCAATACATAATATCTATAAAGTGAGAAAACTGCGTAAACAATGTTCCGCCATCTAATTTTTTATCTCCATGCCAAGAATTTGGCGTATAATAGCGTTCATCACGATTCCAAAAACTATTAATATGCACAGAGTAAATAGTGCCTAATAGTTGTTTATCCATTATTTCTTTAATCCAAACAGAAGGTGGCGAATACCTGTTTTGCATCACCGCAAAAACTTGTTTAGACCTATTTAATGCCTTAAAAATAACTGCTTCTGCATCAACTTTAGATAAAGCTAAAGGCTTTTCTATTACAACATGATTATTAGCTTCAATCGCTAAAATTGCCTGTGAAGCATGATACCCGTTAGGAGTTGCAATAGTTACCACATCAGTTTCGATATCACTATTTAAAAAAGCATCTAGACTTTCGAAAAAAGGAACCTCAAACTGACTTATATTTAAACTGTCTTTTGGTTTTACATCAATTAATGCAACTAGTTCTGTTTCCACATTTCTAGCAATCATTTCGGCATGTCTTTTTCCAATGTGGCCACAGCCAACAATAGTAAATTTTATTTTTTGACTCAACTTTTAAATCCGTTTAAAATTCGTTTATAAAAAGGAACCTTATCACTTTCGTGATATCCTTGCCCATATCCGTAACCGTAACCGTAGCCGTACCCATAACCATAGCCATAACTAGACTTGACTTTAAAGTTATTCAGAATCGTGCTAACATTGGTTATTTCTCCTTTAGCATATTTATCATTAATCATTTTTAACATACCTTTTTGCGTAAATCCTTGACGCACAATATATAAAGTTGCATCTGCATGCTTAACTAATTCAAAAGCATCTGTAACTAAACCAACAGGTGGCGTGTCTAAAACAATATAATCGTAACGTTTTTTAAGATATTCCATCAACTCATCAGTAGCGTTATTCATTATTAATTCTGATGGATTTGGTGGTACAGGACCTGCCATAATTAAATCTAAATTATCGACTTTAGACTTAATAATTATTTCATCAATTGATTTTTGACCTATTAAATAATTAACAATTCCATTGTCATTAGAAATATCAAAATCTCCAAATATTTTTGGTTTTCTTAAATCCAAACCAACCAGCACCGTCTTTTTTCCACTCAAGGCAAAAACAGTAGCCATATTAATAGCTACAAAGGTTTTTCCTTCTCCACTAATAGATGAAGTAATCATCACCGTTTTCGCTTCTGCAATTTTACTTCTATCAAACAAGAAATGAATATTAGATCGTAACGACCTAAATGATTCTGAAACGGCTGATTTTGGCTTTAAAAATACGGCTAGGTTATTTTCTGCGGTATTTCTACCAACAACCCCTAAAATAGGAATTGGAGACAACCGTTCAATTTCTTCGACAGTTTGAATTTTTGTGTCTAAAATTTCAATAGCAATAATTATAAATAATGGCAAAAGTATTCCTAATAATAATCCTACTAAATAATTAAATGGTTTTCTTGGTTTTGTTGATATTTGCCCTGTATCTTTAGCCAAATCTAATACCGTAATGTCTGAAACACTTGCTGCTATTGCAATATCAGCTTCGTAACTTTTTTGCATTAAATACATGTAATTAGCTTCAGTCATTGCGTATTTACGACTATAGTTAAGCAATTGTTGCTCTTTTTTCGGGAGCGTTTTTAGTTGATTATTGTAAATACTCAACCTACGTTTACTATTAGTCATACTCAAATTCAGCACTTTTTTAAGTGAAGATATGTTTTCGAGCAAAATAAATTTAGTAGTTTCTATTTCTTGATTTAATGTTATAAATGAAGGGTGACTTGCCGTTACTTGAAGTTGCAAAACTTCTTTTTGGATAATTAACTTTGTAAGTTCTTTAATATTCTGACTAATGGAAGCGTCTTCAATATTAATAATTGCTGGCGCAGGAATTTTATTTAAGCCTTGGCTTCTTTTAATGTAACTTTCAAGGTTTGTATAATATTCAAGTCTATCTGTTATTTCTTTTTGAATTTTTGCCAATCCAATAGTTTCAGTAAAAATTTGAGATCCTTCAGCAGATAAATTGTAAATTCCTTTTGACACCTTATAATTACCAATATTATTTTCTATAAATGCTAGGCTATCTTTTGCTAATAGAAACTGCTCATCAATAAATTTTAATGTTTGATATGCATAATTAGTTTTTGCCTTTAACTGATCTACAGCTAAAACCTCAACCGTTTTATTAATATAATCAACTAAGCGTTTTTTATTTGGCCCTGTTAATGTAACATTTAACAAAGATGTGTTAGGAATTGAATTTGCACGCACTTGTTGATATCTACTCACAACAGCATCAATTGATCTAAACCGAATCATATATTTTTTACCCGAAATATCTCCTTTTCCTGCAAGTGATTTTAATGAGAGTTTTAAAAAGGGTACATCTATTAATTCCCCAATTTTATATTCTTGATTAAAAATTTGATTGTCAACAGTATACGTATGAGTTAATCCGTTACTATAATTAGTGACACTCTTCGTCTGTTGATCATCAAAGTCTATTGACATTTTAAATTTCTGATTATCAATAAATTCAATATTTATAACGGTATTTATAAGTTGGAAACTTGTGGTATCAAGTTCAACCAAAAAAGGAGTGTTTCCGTAGGCATCTTCAACTCTAAAACGGCCATCAACTAAATAATCTATGTAGTACTGCAATTCTTTTACTACCTTTTCATTGTGTGATCTTGATCGTAAAACACGCCTTATTGATTCTACTTTATCACTAACGCCACCCCAATTAAATGCAATATTTGTACCTGTAGAAAATAAGGAGTTTTGTTTTTCTTTTACTGCTATTGTAGAATGTAAATCGTAAATTCTTTCTGTAGATAAATTTACATAATACGCTACCGCTAAAGCAATTGGAATAGTTAATAAAAACCAACGCCAATTAGACAATACTCTAAAAACATATCCTTTAATGTCTGGTGAATTTTCACGAATATTTTCTAACTGTGTATTTAATATTTTAAATTCTTGACTCATAGAGTTATAAGTTGTCAATTAATAAAATAGTACTCACTAAAACAGCGAATACAGATGCAATAGTTGTAAATGATTGTAGCCCAGTAGTTCCAATTCCCCAACTTTTTCTCTTTAAAGGTGGAACATAAATTACATCATTGGGTTTAATAAAGAATTCTTTAGAGTCAAAAACCGAAATATCGGTCATATCAATTGTAATACGATCAACACCGTTTACTGTTTTTCTTAAAACAGAAACCTCTTTTCTATTTCCTAAATTTCTAATTTCGCCAGCATTTGCAAGTGCTTCAATAATTGTAACTTGTGTTTGTAAAATATTTACGGTGCCGGGCGAACCAACTTCACCAGTAACTACAAATTTAATACCTGCCAATTTCACGGTTACAAAAAGAGATTCAGGTTTTTTTAAGAATTTCGCCAATTCTGATTCTATTTTTTCTCTCACTTCTTTTTCTGTGTAACCCAAAACATTTAATTCACCGATATATGGAATTCTAATATTGCCGTGTCTATCAACAGTATATCCGTCAAAATACAAATTATCACTGTTGCTCGAACTCTCTCCATCTTGAGAGGTAGAAAAAAGTACCACCAAATCCGGATTTTCTGCCTTAATATTTATTGAAAGCACATCATTAACCTGTAATCTATAAGGTACATTATTAAACTTATACATTTCAGATTTTTCTGAGGGTTCGCCCTGAAAATAGGTTGTTTTTTTAGTTGATAAGCAAGATGTTAAACTCGCTATTACCAATAAATAAGCTAAAATTTTCTTCATTGTTGTCAGTCAATTTTTAGGGCTTGAATTGCTAAATGTAAGTAAACAATTTATGACCAATGGCAAATATAATTTTTAATCACTTATTAAAATAATTTTTCCTTTACTTTCGCAAAGTAATAATATCTATGATATTCCAACTAAAATCATATCTAAAATTCCTTCTTAAATCTACGAATCAACACGGAATTCATTCTCCGTTTGTGTACTATTTTATAACTAAATGTTTGTATGCTAAAACGAATCCAACAAAAATTTCAATCATAAATCAATTTAGAAATCAATTATTAAAGAGTAATAAGGTAATAGGTGTAACCGATTTTGGTAAAGGCTCAAAAGTATTTAAATCTAACAAACGTAAAGTGTCAAAAATTGCTAAAGTTGCAGGGATTTCAAAAAGACGTTCTTATTTATTGATTCGAATTGTATCATATTTCAACTCATATAAAATTTTAGAAATTGGCACCTCCTTAGGAATTGGTACCGCAAGTTTAGCAATTGGAAATTCTGAAACTAAAGTTACAACTCTTGAAGGCTGTATAAATACTGCCGAAATCGCGAAACAACAATTTAAAAAATTCAATTTAAATAATATAGATATATCTATTGGAGACTTTAAAAATACGCTGCCAAAATCAATAAAGAATAAAACTTTTGACTTAATTTATTTTGATGGCAATCACCAGAAAAAACCAACTTTAGATTATTTTGAGCAATGCTTAGAAACTATTACTAATGAATCTGTTTTTGTTTTTGATGATATTCATTGGTCAAAAGAAATGCAAGAAACTTGGGAAATAATTAAAAATCACCCGAAAGTAACCGTTACTATTGACACCTTTTATTGGGGCATTGTATTTTTTAGAAAAGAACAAGTAAAAGAGCATTTCACAATAAGAATTTAGTAAATTTCACCTATCAAAAGAAAACGCATGAAAATCTATACAAAAACAGGAGATGATGGTACAACAGGTTTGTATGGTGGCACAAGAGTTTCAAAATACAATTTACGTATTGAAGCTTACGGCACTGTTGATGAATTAAATTCACATATTGGCTTAATTAGAGATCAAAATATTGAAGTTTCACTAAAGGAAGAACTAATAAAAATTCAAACAGATTTATTCACTTTGGGCGCCATGCTCGCGACTCCAAAAGAAAAGGAAGTACTGAAAAGTGGCAAAGAGCGACTTAATATCCCAAAGATAAATGAAGCCTCAATTCTATCTTTAGAAGGCGCCATTGATCTAATGGATAAAAAATTACCTGTAATGACTCATTTTGTATTACCTGGCGGACATCCAATTGTGTCATATTGTCATATTGCACGTTGCGTTTGTAGAAAGGCAGAACGCTTAAGTGTACAATTAAATGATGATACAAGTATTGACAAAACAATTTTAGCTTATTTAAACCGACTATCTGACTACCTATTTGTGCTGGCACGGAAATTGACTTACGATAATAACGTTGATGAAATCCCCTGGATTCCACCAAAAAACGACTAAGTTCTTTTTTTATTAAAAATTTGTTCTAAAACCTTGCTTTTCAATTTAAAAAAATTATTTTTGCAAAAATTATAATAATACAAAAGAATATGTATTGGACTTTAGAATTAGCATCTTATTTAGCAGATGCACCATGGCCAGCAACAAAAGATGAATTGATTGATTATGCAATCCGCACAGGAGCGCCTCTTGAAGTTGCAGAAAATTTACAGGATATTGAAGATGAAGGAGATTCTTATGATTCTATCATTGAAATTTGGCCCGATTACCCGACCGAAGATGATTATCTTTGGAATGAAGATGAATATTAAAACCGTTGAAAAATAACAGTTAAAAGTCTCATTTGAGGCTTTTTTTTTGTTTAAATTTGAACACTTAAATACACAAAATAAATTATGAGTATATTAAATTCTGTTTTAAAAATTTTTGTTGGAGACAAAAGCAAAAAAGATCTTAAAACATTACTTCCAATAGTTGATAAAGTAGTTGCTTTTGAAAGCGCAATGAATGCCTATTCAAATGACGAATTACGTACAAAAACATTAGAATTTAAAAAATATATAAAAAGCGCAACACAAACAATAAACGATCAAATTTCTGCTTTAGAAGAAGAAATAAACACAGCAAATATTGATCGTAAAGAAGAAATTTATACTGAAATAGATGCCTTAAAAGATCTAGAATATGAAGCCTCTGAAGCCGCACTTCAAGAAATTTTACCAGAAGCATTTGCATTGATAAAAGAAACCGCAAGAAGATTTACATTAAACAAAACGATAACCGTAGTTGCAACACCATATGACCGTGAATTATCTGCCAAAAAAGACAATGTTGAATTAGATGGAACTAAAGCCATTTATCATAACTCTTGGGATGCAACAGGAATGCAAATAACCTGGAACATGATACATTATGATGTGCAGTTAATTGGTGGTTCGGTTTTACATCAAGGGAACATTGCTGAGATGAAAACGGGTGAAGGTAAAACCTTAGTGGCTACGCTTCCTATTTACTTAAATGCACTAACCGGAAATGGCGTGCACGTTGTAACTGTGAATGATTATTTAGCAAAACGTGATGCCGCTTGGATGGCTCCTATTTTCGAATTTCATGGCTTAACAATTGATTGTGTCGATTACTATCAACCAAATTCTGACGAAAGAAGAAAAGCATACAATGCAGATATTACCTACGGAACAAATAATGAATTTGGTTTCGATTATTTACGTGATAATATGGCGCATTCACCAAAAGATTTAGTGCAACGCCCTCATAACTATGCAATTGTAGATGAGGTCGATTCTGTTTTAATTGATGATGCACGTACGCCATTAATTATTTCTGGTGCAACGCCACAAGGAGATCTTCATGAATTTAATGAGTTAAAACCTAGTGTCGATAAAATTGTTGACTTACAACGCAAGTATTTATTAAGTGTTTTATCGGAAGCAAAAAAACTATTAGTTGATGGAGACACCAAAGAAGGTGGTTTCCAATTATTACGCGTTTATCGTGGTTTACCTAAAAACAAAGCGCTAATTAAGTTTTTAAGTCAAGAAGGTATCAAACAAATTCTTCAAAAGACAGAGAATACTTATATGGCAGACAACAATCGTGAAATGCCTAAAGTTGATGAAACTTTATATTTTACTATTGATGAAAAAAATAATTCAATTGAATTAACAGATAAAGGGATTGCTCATTTATCTGAAGATCATGGCGATGATGATTTCTTCGTAATGCCAGATATTGGCATTGAAATAGGAAGGTTAGACAATGAAGAATTATCAAAAGAAGAATTGACTAAAAAGAAAGAAGTTCTTTATAAAGATTTTGGCGTTAAAAGTGAGCGAATTCATACGATGAATCAATTACTAAAAGCATATACCTTGTTTGAAAAAGATGTGGAATATGTGGTAATGAGTGAGAAAATTTTAATTGTTGATGAACAAACAGGTCGTATTATGGACGGGCGTCGTTATTCAGATGGATTACACCAAGCATTAGAAGCCAAAGAAAATGTAAAGATTGAAGCCGCAACGCAAACTTTCGCAACGGTAACACTTCAAAATTACTTTAGAATGTATCGCAAATTATCTGGAATGACAGGTACTGCGGTTACAGAAGCAGGTGAATTTTGGGAAATATACAAACTAGATGTTATAGAAATCCCTACAAACAAACCCTTGGTTAGAAATGATAAAGAAGATAAGGTTTATAAAACTGCACGTGAAAAATACAATGCAGCTATTGAAGAAATAACACTATTAGTTGCAGAAGGAAGACCTGTTTTAGTGGGTACAACGTCCGTTGAAATTTCTGAATTATTAGGAAAAATGCTATCGATGCGTAAAATCAAACACAACGTATTGAATGCAAAACTCCATAAAAAAGAAGCAGATATTGTTGCGGAAGCTGGGAATCCTGGCGTTGTAACAATTGCAACAAATATGGCGGGTCGTGGTACCGATATTAAATTGAGCCCCGAAGTATTAGCCGCTGGCGGTTTAGCAATTATTGGTACAGAACGTCATGATTCTCGTCGTGTTGATAGACAATTACGTGGTCGCGCGGGTCGTCAAGGAGATGTTGGTTCGTCGCAGTTTTATGTTTCTCTAGAAGATAATTTAATGCGTTTATTCAACAGTGAACGTGTTGCAAAGATGATGGATAGAATGGGATTGGGCGAAGGCGAAGTAATTCAGCACTCCATGATTTCTAAGTCTATTGAAAGAGCACAGAAGAAAGTTGAAGAAAACAATTTTGGGGTTCGTAAAAACTTATTAGAATATGATGATGTAATGAATTCGCAACGTGAAGTTGTATATAAACGTCGTCGACATGCTTTATACGGTGAACGGTTACAGGTAGATATTGTAAATATGGTTTTTGATACCTGTGCAAACCTTATCGCAGAAAACAAACCTAACGAAGATTACAACAATTTTGAATTTGAATTGATTAGTTTCTCTGCTACTTCTTCTCCTTTTACCGAAGAAGAGTTTAAAAGCAAAACTGCTGAAGAATTAACGGATGAATTATTTGATATTATTTACAAACATTATCAAAATAAAATAGAACGCAATGCAAAAGCAACCTATCCAGTAATTAAAGATGTTTTCGAAAAACAAGGTGATCAATATGAACGGATTGTAGTTCCTTTTACTGATGGCACCAAAACAATTCAAGTTGTTACAAACTTAAAGGATGCATATGAGTCAAAAGGAAAAGTATTGGTTCAAGATTTCGAGAAAAATGTTTCTTTAGCAATTATTGATGATACTTGGAAAGATCATTTACGTCAGATGGATGAATTGAAACAATCGGTTAGAAATGCACAATACGAGCAAAAAGACCCATTATTAATTTACAAGTTTGAATCGTTTGAATTGTTTAACAAGATGTTGAATAAAGTAAACAAAGAAGTGCTTTCGTTCTTATTTAAAGGTGATTTACCTGCACGTAATGCAAATCAAGTCTCTCAAGCGCATGAGCGTAAAAGAGAAAACGTACAATTAACGAAGGAAGATTACGCAAATAAAGCGCAAACAAATACCAATCAACAACAAGAACGTAAACCAGTAGAAACTTTTGTACGAACAGAGCGTAAAATTGGTCGTAACGATAGAGTTACTATTAAAAACGTAATGAGTGGCGAAAACAAACAGGTGAAATTTAAACAAGCAATTCCTTTAATTGAAAAAGGAGAATGGGTGTTGACGGAAGGTTGATTCCAAAACAATTATAATTATAAATAAGTATCTAAAAAACATTAAGACGCTTTAAAACTTAAAAAAGCTCGCAATTGCGAGCTTTTTAAAAATTATAATTTAATTTTTGTATGTTCGTAAAAAATCATAAATATATAAAGTCCGTCATTCTGAACTTGTTTCAGAATCACATAACGCTGTTAATGAGTAAATAAGGTGAGACCCTGAAATGAATTCAGGGTGACGTAATAATTATTTGACAGAAAGCGAATATACATTTCATTTTCTATTCAAATTTAGTTTCTAAATTAATATAATCTAAAAACTCTCTTTTAGTATCTTTATCCTTAAATTCCCCTCCAAATTCTGAAGTAACAGTACTGCTTTCGATATCTCTAACTCCTCTAGAATTAACACACAAATGCTTTGCATCAATTACACACGCAACATCTTGAGTACCTAAAGCTTCTTGCAAAGCCTGTACAACTTGCATTGTTAAACGCTCTTGTACTTGTGGTCTTTTCGCAAAATAATCTACAATACGGTTCATTTTAGACAATCCAATTACGCGTCCTTTAGAAATGTATGCAATATGCGCTCTACCAATTATTGGTAATAAATGATGCTCGCAAGTAGAATACACAACAATATTTTTTTCCACCAACATTTCACCATACTTATAGGTATTATCAAACGTTGATAAATGTGGTTTGTTCTCAGGATTCAATCCTGAAAAAAGCTCATTCACAAATGCTTTCGCTACTCTTTTAGGAGTTCCTTGCAAACTATCGTCTGTCAAGTCCATTCCTAAGGTAGTTAAAATTTCACGCACATTCTCTTGAATTTTTTCGATTTTTTCAGCATCAGAAATATCGAAAGCATCGGCTCTTAATGGAGTCGTTGCTGAAGACCCAACGTGATCGTCGCCTCTTTCTCCAATGGTTTCTTTACTCATTCCGTTTTTAATTTCAAACATGGTCTCGTTTATTATTAGCCGGCAAATTTACGAATTATTTGAGTGTTTTTATCATTTCACTTAAACTACATTCGGCTTGCTCACCTGAATTCATATTCTTTAATGTAAATATTTCATTTTCAATATTTGAAACAACAAACTCAATCTCACGAGTAGTGATATATTTCCATTGTTTCTTTTGTTGTTTATTGCTTTTTCCTAAATCAGGATATAATTCACTTTTAATATTGTTTTCTCTTAATGTTTTAATTGCTTTTAATTGTGATAATATTTTAGTCTCATCAAAATTTAAAAACACCACTTTAGGTTTTGGCAATTCAACAGTTTCAAACAAATTCAATTCTTCTAATACCAAATAGATACGATCTAAACCAAATGAGATTCCAACTCCACTTACATCTTTCAATCCAAATATTCCTGTCAAATCATCATAACGCCCTCCGCCACCAATAGATCCTATTTGAACTCCACTTGGAGCGGCAACTTCAAAAATAGCGCCTGTATAATAATTCAATCCTCTTGCTAATGTTACATCAATCTCTAAGTTGGAAGATTGTAATTCTAATGCTGTAATAGTTTCAACTACATATTGCAAATCTTCAACGCCGCTCAAACCTTGGTCGGATGTGGCTAACATTCCTTTCAGCTGACTTAATTTTTCTGAATTTGATCCTTTAAAATTAAATAACGGTTGTACTTTTTTAATTGCATCTTCTGAAATCCCTTTGGATAACATTTCATTAGCAACTCCCTCTGCTCCTATTTTATCTAATTTATCGAGCGCAACTGTAAAATCAATTAGTTTATCTGCTGCACCAATAATTTCAGCAATTCCTGCCAAAATTTTACGATTGTTCATTTTGATAGTTACGCCTTCTAATTTCAATTTCGTAAACACATCATCATACAATTGTATAAACTCGATTTCTTGAGTTAAACTCTTGCTTCCAACTACATCGGCATCACATTGGTAAAACTCTCTAAAACGTCCTTTTTGCGGTCTGTCTGCCCGCCAAACTGGTTGCATTTGATAGCGTTTGAACGGAAAACTAATTTCGTTTTGGTGTTGCACCACATAACGTGCAAAAGGAACTGTTAAGTCGTAACGGAGTGCTTTTTCAGAGATTTGAGAAGTCAATTTTAAACTATTCTTATTTGAAAGAAATTCATCGGATGTTTTCGATAAAAAGTCACCAGAATTTAAAATTTTAAAAATCAAGCGGTCACCTTCATCTCCATATTTACCCATTAAGGTTGATGAGTTTTCAAAACTCGGTGTTTCGATTGGTTGAAATCCGAAATTTTCAAATGATGACTTTATAGTACTAAAAATATAGTTGCGCTTCGCTACTTCTGTTGGCGAAAAATCTCTAGTTCCTTTTGGTATGCTTGGTTTCATTTAGTTAAAACTTTTTAATCTTTATTCTGAGCTGTATCACTGAGCATGTCGAAGTGTATTTTTCGGAATCTCGTTATGCGACACTGAAACAAGTTCAGTGTGACGCCCGTTAATTTTAATTGCAAATATCCGAAAAAATATAACGAAATAAAGTGTATTGACTTTTGATTTTTATAACTCAAAGTTTATTGATTATATTCGCCAAGTATTTTCATATTCCATGCGAAAAATTATAGTCCTTTTTATTTTAACCTCTCAAATAAGCTTTTCGCAGGAGGTTGCAACAATTAAATATAAAGGATCTGATATTTCGATAGAACACTTGCTTCAAAAATATGTTCAATTCCCTTCTATAAGTGGTTCAGAAAAAGAAGCGGGAGACTTTATAAAGTCTGTTTGTAAAGAAAATGGGTTGCATATTTCTGATTTCGGAAACGAAAATGGAAATTATAATTTTGCCGCTTCTGTTTTTCCATTAGAAAGTAACAAACCAACGATTATTTTCTTAAACCATATTGATGTTGTTCCAGAATTAGAATCCGAAAAACCGTATTCTGGCAATATAAAAGATGGTGTTATTTATGGTAGAGGCACGTACGATAATAAAGGTGTTGCGTTAATGCAACTCTTTAGCATTATTGAATATTTGAATTCAGAAAAACATAAAGAAAGTAAATACAATGTTGCGTTTCTTGCTGTTTCCTGTGAAGAAACGCAATGTGATGGCGGTGTTTCTTATGTTATAAAAAATCATCTGAAAGAATTAAACCCTGCGGTAGTTATTGGCGAAGGTCCAACTGAAATAACTGCTTTATTAAAAGGTGATTTTAAGAATCCTATTTATGGTATCTCTCTTGCTCATAAAAGAATATTTTGGTTGAATTTAGAGTTGGAAATGAATACAAGTGGTCATGGATCTATAACTCCTAATGAATACGCCAACAAAGAAATGGTAAAAGCGTTGACAAAATTGACTCAAAAGAAAAATAAAATAATTTACAACGACTTAAATGTTGGCGTTTTAAAATCATTATCAACCCATAAAAAAGGAATTGAAAAACTGTTATTAAAACATCCGCGTTTATTCAAACCATTTATTGCATCACAATTAAGAAAGCAACCTGAATTATTATCTTTATTTACCAATACCATTACGCTTACTAATTTGTATACAAATAATAAGGTTTACAACAGTATTCCTTCAAAAGTGAACGCCTATTTAGATTGTCGTTTACTTCCTGGAACAAATGAAATACGTTTTTTAAAATTGATTGAAAAACGCTTAAAAAACGATAATATTAAAATTACTGTAGTTAAGGCGATGCAGAAAACGTTTCCATCATCAACCGAAACAATTTATTACAAAAACCTTGAAAGCGCAATTACAAATTATTATCCCACTTCAACAATACTGCCTTTATTCTTGCCAAATATTAATGATTTAGGTGCTTTTAGAGCTGAAGGCATTCCTGCTTATGCAACTATTCCTATAAAATTATCTAGAGAAGAAGCGGAAGGTATTCATAATAAAAATGAACATCTTTCAATTCCGTTATTATACGATGGTGCTGCGGTTTATTATAATTTCATCAAAAAAATGCAGGGAATTTAAACTCCTAATAATTTTCTAGCCTTTTCTAAATCTTCTGGAGTATCAATACCAATAGGCTGATGTGTAGTTTTTACCATTTTAATATTTAATCCATTCGCAAGAAATCGAAGTTGCTCTAATTTTTCAGCACGTTCTAAATTATTCATCGGTAATTGAGTACATTTTATTAAGATGTCTTTTCTAAAGGCATAAATGCCAATATGTTTATGATACAGACTGAATTTTTGATCACGAGGAAATGGAATTGGAGAACGACTAAAATACAACGCAAAACTATCATCATTAACCACAACCTTTACATTGTTAGGGTTGTTAATTTCTTTTTTATCTGTAATTTGAAACATCAATGAAGCAATATCAATTTTAGACTTTACATCATCCTTAAAAACATTTACTAAATTTTGCAATGTTTCTTTATTTGTAAATGGTTCATCACCTTGAACGTTTACAACAATATCTGCATCAATTTCAAAAACTGCTTCAGCAATTCTATCGCTTCCAGATTCGTGTTTGGTTTTACTGATGATTGCTTTACCTCCGTTTGAAACTATTTCATCAAAAATAATTTCACTATCTGTCACTACATAAACATCACTAAAAAGACCTGTATTAAAAGTTGCTTGATATGTTCTTAAAATCACCGTTTTCCCGCCTAAATCTTGCATTAGTTTTTTAGGAAAACGTACAGCTTCCATTCGAGCAGGTATCATTGCAACTATTTTCATTCTTTGGTAATTTTGTGTTTTATTTTTAATCGATTTATGGATGCATTCAATTCAAAACCAAGTAACAAGATTACTGAATTTAACCAGACAAAAAGCATTAAAATAAGTAAGGTTCCTATGGAGCCATATAATTTGTTGTATTGCGCAAAACTTTCGACATAAATACCAAATAAATAAAACATTAGTAGGGTTAATAACGTAGTTAATACAGCACCTGCAGAAAAATAAGGCCTATTACTAAAGTCTTTAGTTCCGTAATTATATAATATTGAAACTGCTGTGTAAATCATTAGTGTAAAAAACAGCACACGTCCAAAACGAATCCAAAAAACATCATCATCAACCCAACCATTTGCTTTTAAATTCTGGATTCCTACTTCAAAATAAATCATTGTTGCAACGGTTACTAACAATAATAACGACAATACGATAGAGACGCTTAAAGCGATTAAATATTGCTTGATTACATTTCGAGTTATTTTTACATGATATGAATATTCAAATCCGCCGAAAATGGCATTTACACCATTGGTCATCAAAAACATGGAAACTAAAAACCCAAAGGATAGTAAACCACTGTATTGATTGTTTGTAATATCAATAGCAATCTCTTGAATTACTAGATTTACAGATTCGGAAGTTGTTGGAGGTAGTATTTGCTGTAAAGCATACATAAAACCTTCTTCGAAACCGTCTATTCTACTTGCAAAAATTGGTAGTAAGGTTAGAATAAACAGTAAAAAAGGAAATAATGCCATAAAAAAACTAAAGGCAATTGCGCCTGCTCTTGAAGTCAATGCGCCTTTTACAATTCCGATAATATACATTTCTAACAAATCATATAAAGACATGCCGTGCAAACCCGGAATTTTAATTTTCATTCCAAATTTTACCAGTATATTTAAAACTGGAATCTTTAATATTTTATTTTCTATGTGTTTGGTCATTATCTTAAAGTTTCAAAGTTTATTTAGGCACAAAGTGGCAAAGGTTATTTTCTTTTTTCTTTTAATTTCCTAATTAAACTTGACATCATTCTTTCAATCTCTCTAGAATTTTCATATACTTTTTCAAATTCTTTTTTCTCAATATATTTTAGATTAAATGCAATTTCAACCTGAGTTTGTAATTCATACAACGAACCTCTTGAAATGTTTAAAAATCGAATATAATCATTTAAACTATTTCTACCGTAACCTTCAGCAATATTACTTGGAATTGAAATTGCACAACGCCTTATTTGAGAAGAAAGTCCAAATTTTTCGATTTCTGGAAAACCTTTTGAAGTTTTATATATTAAAGTAACTAAACTCATTGATTTCTGCCAAACTAGTAATTCTCTGTACGTATTCATATTACCTTAATTCTAAATTAGAAATCATTCAAACTTTGTGACTTTGCATCTTAAAACCTTTGCAACTAATTTAAACTGCTTTTAAACTCAAATCCATATTATAGACCGAATGTGTTAATGCTCCTGATGAAATATAATCCACTCCGCATTCTGCATATGCTCTTATCGTTTTTTCATTGATTCCTCCACTCGATTCTGTTTGACATTTATTACCAATTAATTCAACTGCCTTTTTTGTGTCTTTATAATTAAAGTTATCAATTAAGATTCTATAAATTCCGCTTGATTGCAGTATTTCTTTGATTTCATCCAAATTACGAGCTTCCACAATAATTTTTAAATCACGATTGGTTTCATTTAAATATTGTTGTGTTTTTTGAATTGCCTTCGTAATTCCGCCTGCAAAATCTATATGGTTGTCTTTTAACATAATCATATCATACAAAGCAAATCGATGATTTTCCCCTCCTCCAATTTTTACCGCCCATTTTTCAATGGCTCTAATACCTGGTGTTGTTTTACGCGTATCTAAAATTTTTGTGTTTGTTCCATCTAATAAATCAACAAAAAAACGTGTTTTCGTAGCAATTGCACTCATGCGCTGCATTGCATTTAAAACCAAACGCTCTGCTTTTAAAATTGACTGTGAAGAACCTGTTACATAAAAAACAATATCTCCATAGTTTACTTTTTCTCCGTCTTCTATTAAAATTTCGATTTTTAAAGACGCATCAATATAGTTGAATATCATTTTTGCAAATTCAACTCCAGCAATTATTCCATCATCTTTCACCAATAATTTTGCCTTTCCAACTGCTGATGAAGGAATACAAGCTAACGAACTATGATCTCCATCGCCAACATCTTCTCTAATTGCATTTGAAATTATCAATTTTAATTCCGTTTTAAACTGCTCTTTACTAATCATGGTATATTTTTTGCGCAAACAAAAATATCAAATTAATACTCATCTAAAGAATGTTTGAAAATTATTTCTATATTTGAAAATATTGCTACACCAATGAAACTACATACATTTATATTCTTTTCCTTTTTATCTAGTACTTTTATTTCTTTTGCACAAACTGAAATAAAAAAAGACAGCGTTAAAGTAGATGCTGTTTCTCAAAAAGCGAAACCTATTCCCAAAATCCCAACCTATTATCTTGATGAAAATTCTATAGCAATTTCAGAGAAAACTTTTAATGAGAAATGCAATGCTGCTGTGTTTTATTGTAAACAGTATGATAGAGATAATATGGTAATTTTTAAAGTCTATCATCAAATGTTATTTGGTAAATTGAAACCTCAAGAATATGATCAATTACGAATCTACCTCAATAGAAAATCAACTAAAAAAATACCTGAAAATCATAAAATTTTGATTCATTATGAAGAATCTTTAGTTGGTTTTAAAGAAAGTAACGAACATTGTAACTTAGTAAATTCTAAATCTTTAAAAGATAATTATGAAGCTTTTAATTTGGAAGCAGCATTAAATGGAGAATATCCTTTTGAATCTATCAAACGATTTCAAAAATATGTGCGAAATCATAGACTTGAATTTCATGATGAAGAAAAATTTAATGAAGAAATTGCTAGTTATGCAAACCAACAAAACAATTGCATTAAAAAAATTGAAACCAAATACCAAACACCTGTTTTTTATGTAGTAAATAACAATTACAATTATCCCATTAAAAATGAGCACTTTACTTGGGTTGTTGATGGTGGCGCCATTAAAAATACTTTTGTAAAGAGTAATCCTGACACCAACTTTATTTTAATTAAACCCAACGGTGAGTATTTTATAAAAAATGATTTTCTGCCTGATTATGTGCTAAATAAATTGTTAAAAAATGAAGATTGGTCTCAGTATATACTTGAATGGAAAGAATCTATTAGAACAAACTATTCCATAGGTTATGGGATTGTAAATGATATGACAAGAGAATATGAATACTATACTTCTAGTTGCTATTAATTATTTTTTATGAATAAACTACAGTTCTCCATTTTAATTTTTCTTCTTTTTTTTAAAGGTCTTTTTTCTCAAACTTTAGAGTTGAAAGATGTTTTATATTTGGATGAAGAAAATACAGAAATCTCTAAAGAAGTATTTGACATAAAATCTAAAGCTGCGGTATTTTATGTTAGATCTTACGAAACAAATGAATTTGTAATAAACAAAATACTATACAGGTTTTTTTTTGGACAATTAACTAAACAAGAATACAAACAAATAAGTTTTCTCATAGAAATAATGTCTAAACAGGAAGTTAATGATAATTCAAATATTTTAATACGTTATAGAGATACCTTATCTGGATATAATCATTACAAAGAAACAAGAAAAAAAAGTATCTGGGATCACCATATTAAATTTCATAATAGAGATAGTATTGAAGCTGAAAAAATAGCATTGAAATTCAGTTCAAATTACACTCAAAACAAATACAATTCTAACCTTAAAAAACAATCAAAGAGAAAATCAAAATGTCTTAAAAAACTTAAAAAAAGTAATAATACAGATGTCTTTTATATTTATAATTATGATTACAAATACCCCTTCAAGAAACAGTCATTAAATTGGCTTAAAGATACAGGAGTATTTAAAAAAATGTTTTTTAAAATAATGTATCAACATAATTATTTAATTATTAAACCAAATGGAAATTATTTCATGTTCTATGGTCACTTTTCAAAGAATAGCCTAAATAAACTTTTAGAAAACGAAAATTGGGACCAATACATTAAAGATTGGAAACGATCTGTAA
>CAZUFO010000016.1:25874-26230 GCA_964619615.1 uncultured Lutibacter sp.
TATTCAAAAGGTTATGGAATAATTCATTATTTCACAAAACCACATACAAATCATATATCACACTGTTACTAGATGAAAATCAAACTATTAGCCATCGGAAAAACAGATGACACAAATCTGAATAAACTGATTGAAACCTATCAGAATAGGCTAAAACATTATATAAAGTTTGAATTACAAATTATTCCTGATATTAAGAATGTAAAAAACCTATCTGAAAAACAACAAAAAGAAAAAGAAGGAGAATTAATTTTAAAACAACTCCAACCAACCGATCAACTTTTATTACTAGATGAAAAAGGCAACCAGTTTCGCTCCATTGAATTTTCTAATTTTCTTCAAAAGAAAATGAATTC
>CAZUFO010000016.1:26240-29840 GCA_964619615.1 uncultured Lutibacter sp.
ACAATTAGTTATTGTAATTGGCGGACCTTATGGTTTTTCTGAGACTGTTTATAAAAAATCGAATGGGAAAATATCATTATCTAAAATGACATTTTCCCATCAAATGATTCGCTTATTTGTTGTAGAACAACTTTATAGAGCGTTTACAATTTTAAAAAACGAACCTTATCATCATGAATAATGTGCCAATTCTTTTTCTTCAATAGTTACCTTTTCTAAAGCCTGGTTCAAATCCCAAATAATATCATCGGCATCTTCTACACCTATTGAAATACGCACCATTTTATCGGTTATTTGCATTTTTTCTCTATGTTCTGGGTCAACACCAGCATGTGTCATAGTAATTGGATGCTGTGCTAAACTTTCGGTACCGCCTAAACTAACAGCTAATTTCATTAGTTTTAAACTATTCAATAATTGAAATGCTTGTTTTTCACCACCTTTAATATTTAAGGTAATCATTGCTCCTGGTGAACTACATTGCTTTTTATAAATTTTATATTGTTCTGAACCTTTAACTAACAATCCCAGAAAATTTACACTTTCAATCTTTGGATGTCTATTTAAATATTCTGCCACTTTTTGAGCATTCAATGTTTGTTGGGTCATTCTAATTTTCAAGGTTTCTAGACTTCGCAATAACAACCATGCAGTATTTGGACTAATCATATTTCCTAAAAAAGTACGAAGAACCTTAACTCTTGCCATTACTTCTTTATTTCCTAAAACTGCTCCGGCAATTAAATCGCTATGACCACCAATATATTTTGTTGCAGAATACAATACTAAATCCGCACCAAAATCTAAAGGGTGTTGCCACAACGGCCCCATATATGTATTATCAACAGCAGTTAATACTTTCTTTTCTGGAGTACTAAAATGACTTGCAAGATTCACTATTGCTTCAATATCTACCAAATCGTTTGTTGGGTTTGCTGGTGTTTCCAAAAATATCATTGCCAAATTAGCCGATTTTCCTGAAGCTTCAATTAATTTCTTAATCTCATCTACGTTCACATTTGGTTGAATTCCTAATGTGTGTACTCCTATTTTTGGTAAAAAGTGATTGATAAAATGATCTGAACCTCCATATAACGGATTTGTGTAAACTAACAAATCGCCTGGTTTTAAAAATTCCAATAACACGGTACTAATTGCAGACATACCACTTTCAAAAACAGCACAATCATCGGCTTTATCCCACAAACAAAGTCTGTTTTCTAAAATTTCTAAGTTTGGGTTGTTAATTCTGCTATAAATTAATCCCAATTCTTCTTTTGGATCTTTTTCTCTTAAACCATAAGCAATTTCGAAAAATGCTTTTCCTTCTTCTGCCGTTTTAAATACAAATGTGGAAGTTTGAAATATTGGACATTTAATAGCGCCTTCTGACAATTCTGGTTTATAACCATGCGTCATCATTAAACTTTCCGGGCTGAATTTATGTGAACTCATTTTAAGTATAATTTTACTTCAAAACTACACTTTAAAGTGATTAATTCTATATTCTATTATTAATTTGGAAAATAATTCTTTATTTTTTACTTTTGAAGAAATTAAATCTATAATTGAATTTAATATAACTTCAAATAGAATAAAAATCTAAATCATGATTGACACTATTGATAAATCCATCTTAAATTTATTGCAAGAAAACAGTAAATACACCATAAAAGAACTTGCATCGAAATTAAATTTGACTACTACGCCTATTTTTGAGCGTATTAAACGACTAGAAAATGATGGGTATATTTTATCCTACTCTGCAAAGATTGATCGAAAAAAAATTGGACTTTCATTAATCTCTTTTTGTAATGTTTCATTAAAAAGTCATGAAACCACATTTCTTTCAAAATTCGAAAAAGACATATTACAATTCGAAGAAGTTATAGAATGTTATCATATTGCTGGAATGCACGATTATCTCTTAAAAATAATGGTCAGAAATATGGATGATTATCAGCATTTTGTTGCTAAAAAATTAGCCTCTATAGAAAATATTGGGCAGGTTCAAAGTTCGTTTGTTATGACTGAGGTGAAATTATCCACCAACCTACCAGTAAACTAAAATTAGTCATACATTTGTTTTAACTATTCATTTAATTAATCCTTAGAAAATTATGAAGATTGTTTTTGCAACAAACAATTTACACAAATTACAAGAAGTCCAAGAACTACTTCCTTTTTTTAAAATTGTGGGTTTAAAAGACATTGGTTGTTTAGTCAACATTCCTGAAACTGCAAATACATTGGAAGGTAATGCAAGAATAAAGTCAAATTATGTTAAAGAAAACTTCAATTTAAACTGCTTTTCTGATGATACCGGTCTTGAAGTTGAAACCTTGAATGGTGCGCCTGGCGTGATTTCTGCTCGCTATGCAGGTGAACCTTCAAATGACGAAAAAAATATTGAAAAACTTTTGAATGCTCTAAAAAACAAAAAAAATAGAACTGCACAATTCAGAACAATGGTCGCTGTAAATATAGATTCAGAAAATTTTATGTTTGAAGGAATTTGTAAAGGAACTATTGCTCATCAAAAAAAAGGAAACAAGGGTTTTGGATATGATTCCATTTTTATACCCGAAGGCTCTGAAAAAACCTTTGCCGAAATGACTTTAGAAGAAAAAGGAAAAATATCGCATAGAGGAAAAGCCATCTTTAAACTTATCAATTTTTTACAAACACTTAGGTATTGAATCCTAAAAAATCATATATCGTTGTTTTTATCATCTTAACCGCCTTACTAGTAGGTGTTTGGCTTTTAAACATTAGTTTAGGTTCCGTAACCATTCCTTTTGAAGAAGTTATTTCAATTATTTTCGGAAGTGAAACGTCAAAAGAATCATGGCAAACTATTATTTTAAATTATAGGATTCCTAAATCTTTCACAGCAATATTAGTTGGCTCAGGGCTTTCCATAAGCGGGTTGTTAATGCAAACGTTATTTAGAAATCCACTTGCGGGTCCTTTTGTTTTAGGTGTAAGTTCTGGTGCAAGTTTAGGTGTTGCTCTTTTAATTTTAGGATCTTCATTATTTGGTGGAATTATTGCCGTAACTTCAAACTTTACAATGGCAATTTCCGCGAGTATTGGGTCGTTTTTGGTAATGAGTGCAGTAATGTTGGTAGCTAATCGCATTCGTAATACGATGTCAATTTTAATTATAGGATTGATGTTTGGCAGCATTACTTCCGCAATTATTAGTGTTTTGGCGTATTTTAGTGAACCCGAACAATTACAACAATTTATTTTTTGGGGATTTGGAAGTCTAGGTAATCTTAGTTGGAATGAACTCGGTGTTTTTGCAATCATTTACTTGATTGGAATCACACTACTTATTTTTATTCTAAAACCTTTGAACAGCATGTTAATTGGAGAGAATTACGCAAAAAGTTTAGGAGTAAATATAAAACGAGCACGGAATATTATTTTAATTACCACCTGTCTATTAACTGGTGTAATTACGGCATTTTCAGGGCCAATTGCTTTTGTTGGCTTGGCTGTTCCGCATATTGCACGGTTGCTATTTAATTCGTCAAATCATAATATATTACTGCCATCATCTGCAATTTTAGGTGCTATATTAATGCTATTGGC